>JAJRPK010000276.1 GCA_024280785.1 Gammaproteobacteria bacterium | reverse complement strand
TACTATATATCGCGGCGGTAGTACCACGCTAGTACCGTGCTAGTACTGTAACGAATCAGCAACAAGCTCAGCAATGAATACTAATAGTGTCTAAATCTCTTTATTTTTTTACGATGAATCCCTATCAATCCAAAAACGGCAGAGCCATAAAGCCAAACGGTAGCGGGAATCGGTACAGCCGATATTTTCGTCACAATAAAATCTACGTTACTCGCGTCTAAAGAAAAAGTTGAAGATGTATTGGCAGTCAAATTATCGAGAACATCCCAGTTTTGCGAGACGTCAAATCCGGAGATAAAATTCTCATCTCCGGACAGGTTTAAACTAAAATAAGCCGAAAGCGAACCAAACGATTGTTGAATAATCAGTATCTCAAATATATCGTCAGGGGGAGGCAGTAAATCATTTGTACTACCGAGCGTCACCTCACCGAGAAGCTCTGTTGAAGCAAGAGGCGGAAACATATCATTGCGATTATTGACGATTTTCAGTGCGTGGTAATTATCCAATTCGAACACATTAATATTGCCTAGCTGGCTCTCTTCATAAATTGTTGAACTAAGTAATGTATAGCTAGCGCCACTCTCGGTGACAAAATTTAATGACAGTTCCGACAAGCCCCAGGTTGCCGCACCCACAGCAGATATCGCGGAGTCACTAAAAATAACTCCGCGGCTAAATGAGAGATCAAAGAATGCCGCTTCACCGCTATCACAGTCAAAGCCTGAACAGTTACTTACTTGAACATCGATTCTGTAGTGCGCGGCACTAAAGCTAACGGGCGAAGCTTCTACCGCCGCCGATAGCAGTAATAACCATAGAAAGGAAAACGATTTTTGCATTATTGAGATACTCCTAAATCGAACTAAATCCAATTAGGAGCCAAGGGAAACGAACTATATCAAAACTACGAAATTTTGTCTATTTCTAGTCTTTTCCAATATGAGATGAGCCTGAAGCGGGGGTTCGGCAGGGAGACTTGTTTCAACAGTTTGTCGAGGAAAGTTTATCGAGGACACTCACTTTCATTTTAAAATATTGTAAGTTGTTGTTTTTGCTGAAGTTAAAAGTGAGTATTTGAGCGTACTGTTCCAACGTATTGCCAACGCATTCTAGTGAGTTAGTTGAATACATTCATTGAATATATTCAACTAACTCACTAGAATGCAATCCTCCATACTCCGGTATCTACTTATTAATAAATATTCCGCGCAGAATTACCAGCGACACCCTCATCAAAACCGGGTTTATAGACCTTCGCGCAATACGTGCCACTCACCAGTATCAGGTTGAACTCTAAATATGACTCAGGCTAATACAACTCGAACACCTCGAGCCATGCAGGCGGAAGACACCAGAAACCGCGTATATGAAGCCGCGATTGAAGAATATAAACGCGTTGGTGTTGAAAACGCGCACATTGAAAAAATCGTCGCTCGTGCCAAGGTCTCAGTGGGAACTTTTTACCGTTATTTTCCAAAGCGACACGATGTGCTCCAAGAACGCAGGCTGCGCAATGCGCTGGCGGCAATTAAGCGCTTCGATAGCAGTAATAAACGGGAAAAGAATGGAACCTTAAGGCAGCTTCTTTTGCGATGGAGAGATGCCGTAGTCATCGAACTATCCGACAAAGATTGGAAACTTAATCGAAAAGTCACTGCTTTAATGACTGAAAATCCCGAGCAAGAAATGTATTGGATTGCACAAACAGCGTTCGACACGATTACACAAAAAATATCTGAAGGTCAATCTAACGAAAAAATCAGGGGTGACATCAGCGCAAAGGAATTATGCCATCAATTTAGTGTTGGCATGTTTGGCTTTCTTTGCAGTAACGGCAATGATCCACAAAAGACAAAAGTAGATATCGCTTTGCTAATTGACCTATTCATTACCAGTATCGACATTGAACACACCGCTCTAAGCTAGAGGATCTCTTATGCGTCGTTATCGTCGTTATCTACCAATACCTCGCCAGCAACTTACATTTCTGTACGCTGCCTTACGGGTAGCAAGCTTCTCAATTATTATAATGCTGTCCATCCCAGCGGCTGCGACAACGGCATCGACAGCCACAACCACAACCACAGGACCTTGTGTTAATCAGACGGCAACAAAACAAGCATTTTTTGGTGACCTGCACATTCATACCGGCATCTCGGCTGATGCCATGCTGTTTGGCACCCGCACACATCCAGACGATGCTTACTCCTTTGCAACGGGCAAGCCCATCGATATCTTTCGAACTGCAACAAGCATGGATAAAGCAATTTCTGTTCAATTAGCGAGACCTCTCGACTTCGCAGCGGTGACCGATCACGCAGAGAATATTGGCGCGGTAACTTTATGCCTCGACCCCAATTCATCGGCCTACGACACAAAATCTTGTCAATTTGTGCGGGAACCCCTGCCTTCAGATAGTTTGGCCAACTTTGCCGAAAAACTGGCACGTCAATTTCAAACCATGTATTCCAGCAAAGAAATTTGCGGCGAAGATAAACAGCGTTGCACCGACGCCATGCAAAAACCATGGGCCGAAATTCAACAAGCTGCCCTGGAATGGAATCAACCCTGCGAGTTTAGTACTTTTGTTGGCTACGAATACTCACCGACTGACCGAGGATCTAACCTCCATCACAATGTATTATTTCGCACCGCTGAAGTTATGTCGGCACCCATCTCCATGAGCGATGTTCCCAACCCGTTCGAACTGTATCGACGTTTACAAGAGGAATGCAATGAATCTAACACCGGGTGTCGAGCAATTGCCATTCCCCATAACTCGAATATCAGTAACGGCAAAATACTCCGCTTGGATTATCCAAATGCAAAGACAGATGACGAGCGTAAAAAGCTTGCGCAATTGCGCAGAGACATCATCCCTATAGTAGAAATATTTCAAGAGAAAGGAGACTCGGAATGTCGCAATGGCCTTTGGAATGTTTTCGGTAAACCCGATGAATATTGCAACTTTGAAAAATTTCGTGACTGGCAGGGCGCTCAGCATGAAGACTGCCAAACGGATACCGGAAACGGTGGTTTTCAAAATCAAGGATGTGTATCTCGACTTGACTATACACGCTATGCACTAGCAGCAGGCATCGCCGAAAAAGCACGCCTTGGTGTCAATTCTTTACAGTTTGGCGTAATCGGCGCTACCGACAATCACTTTGGTACCGCGGGCGATTTAGAAGAATCTGACCACAACGGTCGAGATCGGCCCTATTCGTTGATTGAACCCGGGCGAATGTCTACGGGGGGCATGGCCGGAATTTGGGCAAGAGAAAACACTCGAGAAGCGCTATTTGACGCCATGGAACAACGGGAAGTCTTTGCCACCAGCGGGCCTCGCATCAAACCACGGCTTTTTGCTGGCTGGGATATCAATTCATCGAGCTGCGATGACCCGAAAATGATTGAAAAATCCTACCAACACGGAGTGCCGATGGGAGGTGAATTAAATTCCGACGGTCGACTCCAGTCTCCAATTTTTCTTGTATCAGCCTTAGCCGATCCCGGGACTCTCTTGCATTCTGGAACACCACTGCAGCGCTTACAAATTATCAAAGCATGGCCAGGAAAAAATAACGAATTACATCAAGCCATATATGATATTGCGATTGCCGAAGGCAGTGAATCCGCTAGCGTCGATGTCGATAACTGCGAACGGAAAGGCTCAGGCGCTACTGCACTTTGTGCCACCTGGAAAGATCCTGACTATGACGCATCTGTCAACGCGGTGTACTATGCGCGGGTTCTTGAGAATCCCAGCTGCAGGCATACAGGGTATAGTTGCATGCCCGGCTCAGCTAATCCGTTACCGGATTTTTGCGATGACGATTCTATTCCAAAACATATTCAGGAACGTGCATGGACGTCGGCGATTTGGGTCAATGGAACTCGTGCTAAATCGGAAATAGTATCCGAGAAAAACTGAAGCTGCTGGTTTTTCCACATATTGACGAAAGGTTGTTGGGCAACGAGCTGACTAGCTTTCGCTGTTAGGGGAACTTGTTTAACCCCTGATAATCCTTGTTCGTTGAATGCTTGGAATGAGTCTGGAGCGGTTCATCGATGGTCGCTCAAATGGGCTGGGTAAAAGAAGTAAGCGTGTAAAAACGGTGGCTAGTTACGTAGTACAATCAACCCACTCAGGTTTCGCTACCTGAAACTTGTTATCGCTTCTCATCGTCACTTTATCATAAACTGTTTTGTAGCCCGTTTTATTGATTTGCCAACGACCATCAGTCTTTCTATATTCATCTTGGTAATAAACAAATATTTCGTTAATAAAACCTTTATCTGTCTTGAAATAATGGTGGTACATCCCCCAAGTACCGATGGCGGTATTATCACCCGTTAGCTTAATTTCAGGCATGGCAGCCATCCAATACGCTACCGTCGATGTCGCCTCACTATTGCTATCGATTAAAAAATTCAATAACTCCTCACGATTATAGAAATTATATTTACCATCAGAATAAGACGTTTCGACATCTTCCGTTAGCAAGGTCCTTAATTCATCTCGCAAACTTAATGTCAGACAACGAAAGTAAGCGTGCTTTAATGTTTTTATCGCTTCGACATCTTCAATACAGTTAATTCTGTTTACAAGTGCATCTAATTCGCTCATCAATCTATCCTATTGTTAAGCGTTTACGTATACTTAGCACATAAACTATTTTTACGAGTTGAAAGATTATTTACGTCTAATTGTATCTGATTACAACTTACTAAATCTAATTTCTTTAATTCAAATGCGTCCCTTTTCCCGTTACAATGTGCCCGGTATAGCCTTTTTGGGTAATGGTGGGCCCGGAAGGACTTGAACCTTCGACCTGCCGATTATGAGTAAGTTACCTATCGGTTTTACTGCGTTTGATTTCATCTGCTTACATGGGTAAACAACAAGTATTGAGTAGAAAAGCCAGCTTGACTGTTTAACAAAGTTCGTAAACTGAATTTTGGAAAAATATTATCTTTAAAGGCTGTTTTTTATTCTGCTCTGAGATTCGTTAGAATGCCAAACAAAATTAGATAGGAGAAAATGGGTGTCGCAGGAATATCTTCTCCATTTGGGAAAGGTGAGCTACCCGCTACCACCAAATATTTCCTCAGCCGCGAGGCGTGCAGACACCTATACCTTCAATTCAAATTTCTCCAGAATTTATCATGTCGATGGGATCCCGAGTATCCACGGTGCCAAGAAATCCACCGCCAGTAGCAAATGCATTGTGGGCTGAGTAACCCAATAGTTCCTGCGCCTTACGTGGAAGTTGACGGGCGACCTCTAGGGGAGTCGTCAGGTAATTATTTTCTTCGGTACGCAGCCATCCCAATGTATAACTCAAGTGCATTCCTCGCCGTCGTTGATTCTTGGTGGTATTAGGGCCGCCGCCATGAAGGGTTCTACCTAGGTAAAATACGACAGAACCCACAGGCATTTCTGCGGCAACCAGCTCATCTTCCTGACCAACACGGTCGGGATCCCAATTATGGCTACCGGGAATAACCCGCGTGGCACCGTTATCGGCAGTAAAATCGTTTAATGCAAACAGGGACGCGAGCATAACCTGTCCTGGAAATGGCTGAGGAAGATAAGAGTAAATGTCATCGTCCCTATGTACTAGTTGTTGTTCTGAACCTGGGCCACGATCCAGAATGTGCGCTACATTCAATCGATAGTTCACACATTGAGGTAATAAAATGCTATCGCAGAGGCCTAGTACCAAGGGATGCAATAATATTTCGTCAACGAAGGTTCTGGATTTCCCTGCAATACCTGTGATGTGGCGAGTATGTTCACCGAAAAAGAATTGATGCTCTGGACTCATTGACACTCGGCCATCTTTCGTAGAGGTGATTGCCCCATCAATTTCGGCATTGAATTTCGCGAGAATGTCGTCATTAAGGACGCCTTTAACAACAACGACCCCCGACTCGTTCAAGCAGGAAACTATCGTTTCTATTGAGTCGGTATTTACGTTCAAATGATTTATTGCTGTACCCATGTAGTGTCACCTGCAGTTATTGAGTTGCTAGGAAATCGTTCCAATATTTTTTAATCCACGGCAGAGGATTTTGCTTCAACCAGGGAAGCGGATTTGGCGTAGTGCCTCTGGCGACCTCTCCCTTCCATAAATCGTATTCTGGTTCACTGTAACGAGAGAAAAATCGCACCAATTGCTCGTCCAATTTCTTCACGACATCAGAATTTTTCATCTGGGGAAAAATATTGTTGCGTTGCTGAGGATCAAGTTGCACATCAAACAGTGCAGGCTCACCCATCCCCTCGTTACGCTTCCAGTACGCATAACTATCGGTTCTAATTCCGCGGGACTCTTCTTGTTCAAAAAAAACCGCTTGCCTCGCCAAATTATTTGTACCGTTCTCCAGCTCAATATGTGCGAAACTTTGACCGGGTGAATTGTTCAACTTTACGCTGTTAATTCCAGCGTACTCTAAAAGCGTCGAAGCAATATCGTACTGGCCGATCAAGACATCAGATCGCGATCCGGGAGTTTGGAAGCCGGGATGGTAGACAATCAGCGGAATGTTCATCGCGACTTCGTGGAGATGTGAAGGCCAAAACCAAATTGTGTGGCCCCATGTTCCATTTTGACCAAAGTGATTACCCTGATCAGAGGAGTAAACAATGATGGTATTTTTTTCTAAATTTCTCGCTTTTAGTGCGGCCCAGACTTTTCCTACCGCGTCATCGACAATCGCATTCTGTGAAAGAAAGTTTGCGTAACTCGATTTATCTCCTTGCATTCGTATCGTTCGGTATAAGATGCTATTCCATATTTCACCTGCGGCCATGCTGTCGATACCATTTTCGATTGCGTGCTCTGGATTAAAAGGCCCGTTTAAACGGCGAAGTAAATTATCGTCAAGTGGTTCGACAGGCATCGACTTGAAATCCATCTGAGCGAATTTTTCGTAATAACGATTTTTCGCCGGTCCGTAATTGGTAGGGGGCAAAGCATACGGGCCATCCAGATTTAACTGGAGGTAAAAGGGTTTTTTATCGCTTACTTGTTGCAAATAAGAAACAGCTTTTTCCGCTAGAACATCCACAATATGTCGGCCGCTAACATCGATTAGCGTCCCATTTTCTATGAGATGATTCTGCCAAAAGTCGATCGTGTGCCCATAGGGCAGTGCCACCCAATGTCTGAAACCAATTTGAGGAGTTCGCGCATCGCCCAAATGCCACTTGCCAATCATTGCAGTCTCGTAGCCATGACTTTGTAATATGCTGGGGACTGTTTGAAAGCTCTGCAACGCGCTCCACCCGGGTTTTAGTTTGTCGACCCAGTCATCGTGCAGTGCGTTGTGCAAACCATGTTGCGAAGGCATTAATCCCGTCAAAAGGGTGGCACGGGTTGGTGAACACATGCCACTGGCTGCAAAGGCTCGACTAAAATAAGTACCCCTTGCAGCTAATTGATCTATATGTGGCGTGATGCTATCCCGATTGCCATATATTGGTAAAGCGGCTGCACTTTGATTATCTGCTAATATAAAGACGATATTCATTGGGTTGCCAGCATTTACATATTGCGGGCAGAAGGTAACCGTAGCTATTAGCAATAACCGACGTATCATTATGACAAGCGGGGCAGTTTTCATCGTTAGATTGTGACTCTGGAAACTCATTTGAATTTAGTGCAATGGTTTGTTGGTGTCTTGCCAGAAAATCGCGATTCCATCCACAACAATATATCGTCCTCACTGCTGTCAAATGTGCTGTGGCCTGTGTTGGGATATAACTTTAATTCTATTGGCATGCCGTAATAGCTACAGGCTTTATCCTTCCACTTGATAATATGTTCTGGAGGAATAAATTCGTCCTCCATACCGTGCACTAGTAATAGAGGTGCAGTTCCTCCTCGATTGCCAGGCCCGCTATTCGCGTGACTATTGGCACTGTCCTGTTTAATAAAGTCGCGACTGAACAAGTCGTAGGGCTCAAACTGAGCAAAATATTTTATTACATCGTGCAAACAACCTGACGCTGCGTTAGTGAGCTCCTGTTGCCCAAGCTTAGTTAAATATGCTTCTATAGCAGCTCTTGCGGGCTCTCCATGTGCGGCTAACTGGGCAGCTAAGCCCATCATTAGGACGCCTCCCTTGCGAGTCTCTATCATGAATTTATTGTGTTCGCCTACCGACTGGGGCACAGCCGTTCCTGAACTGATCACGCCTTGTAAATTTATGTCTGGAGCATAATTGGCAGCAGTTTCATTCAGTGCAATGGTTACACGACCACCTTGTGATTCTCCGTAAACGATTACTTGCGAACCAGCCATCGTAGGAAGTTGTTGACTGACCCGAACGTTATCTAGTACCGAGCGTGTTTCGCTTTGAGAGACGCCATAAAGATGCAGCCCAGGCGTACCTAGCCCCTCGTAGTCACTCGCGGTAATGACATAGCCAGCCTGCAAAAGTTTTTCCAGCATTGGTATGGGATAGCGGTTAGTCACAGTAGGCTGATCAAAAGGGCCTTTGGTTGGTGCGCATTTATCTGCTAATCCCATAGAGCCGTGTGCCCAGGCAACGACGGATCGTTTTTTCCCCTCGGGTAATTTTGTTTTTGGTGTCACCACCCAGCCTGATACTGCAATTGGATTACCGTTAAATGATCGAGAGTGGTACAACACTTTCCAGGCCTGCGCCCCAGCAGGTGCCTCAATTTCTTCGGCCCAGATCAAATCGCCTGGCTTCCCGGGGGGTAACGGTATTGGTGGGTTGTAAAACTCATGGTTAAGCGGAGCTGTTTTCCACTGCGTAGCCTTTCTCTCTATGTCAGGTGCTCCGCCAGACACCGCAATGTCGGCGACAACTATTGATACAAGTAGAATTGCAAGCGTAGTTATTTTGCGTTCCGGTCTACGGGTATCCTCCCCACAATTTAATCCAGATTTTTTAATTTGCACAATAGTCCCCTTATTCAATATAATATAAGTATTCACTTATGTTTACATGCTAGCAGTCAGCCTGGCTAAATAAAAGTATTTACTTTGGTATATTAAGAGGCTGTAATGAGCACTACAGATACAAGACGTTACCGTAAACCGCAGCAAGTTCGTTCGCTGCGCAAATTCAACAATATTTTGGATGCGGCTGCAGAACTCCTCCATGAAACAGATATAGAAGGCGTCAATACCAATGCTATTGCGGTAAGAGCGAAGGTAAATATATCAACGGTATACCAGTATTTTCCTGATAAGTATGCGATTCTTGAGCAGCTTTTGGACCGCTTTAATCAGGCGTTACTGAATGGGATTAAGAGCCTATCT
>JAJRPK010000275.1 GCA_024280785.1 Gammaproteobacteria bacterium | reverse complement strand
CTTGCCCTCGCAACTATGTAGAGTTTATGTTGGTCAAAGGAAGGAGTCGGGTTTTTTTGGGCGCTGTTTTTTTGCTCCTATCTTATATGTCCAGCAGTTCGGCAAACGAGGCTTTGTTACATGTAGATGAAGGCCATGTTGAGCTAACGCCGTATCAATGGCTAGAGAAAATGGAGCAGAGTGCGAAGCGGTTAACCTATCAGGGTACGTTGGTGTACAGTCAGGGTCAGAGAATGGAGGCGCTGCAAATATATCACACAGAAGATAATGGTGAACAGCGCGAGCGTCTTATACATCTTACGGGCGAGTTGCGAGAGATCGTTCGTCATGGCGATAAATTAATTTGCATCCATCCTAAAACGGGCGTTGTGGAGTTAGATAGCAACCTCCCTTCCAATCCTTTTGCTCGTAAATACGCGGCACAGCTAGATTCTGCAGATGAGCCATATACAGTTAAAGTAACGGGGCATACTCGTGTTGCAGGTCGTAAGGTAATAACGTTGGCCATCGTTCCGAAAGATGTTTATCGGTATGGGTTTAGATTGGCCTTAGACCATAAGACAGGGTTACTGCTTCAGTCGTTAATGGTCGACCAAAATGAAAAAGTTCTGGAACGATTTGAATACACAAAAATTCAATTGGGAGGACAGCTAACCGAAGCTCAATTATCTCCCAGGCGGGGTGTGTTAAAGAAGTCGTTTGCCAGTCAAAAAAATGCTGAACAGTCGATAAAGTCTTTGCAAACGCAAGAAAGTACGGATAAAAGAAAATATTCTACTGTGTCTGGCGCTGGTGGTTGGCAGTTAGCGTGGCTGCCGACAGGCTTTATGATGTCAGCCTCAGGGACAAGCCACAGCCTGCTAAATTCTATTGCTACAAAAGCCGATAGCGAAAACAATAATAGTATGATGTATTCTGACGGCTTAACGGCATTTAGCGTATTTATTGCTCCCAATGTTGATATGAGTAGCGTTCATGTAAAAAGCGGCGCGACTATTGCCTATTCAACCTTTAAGCGCGATGACTTCGGGGGCTATACTATTACTGTCGTGGGTGAAATCCCTGAAATTACGGCTGTTAAAATAGCAAATTCCGTAATTCGATCTCCCTCTCAGTAATACTCGCGGTATACTGCGATCATGCCGTATTCACCAGACACACACAAAGCTAACTCTACCCATGAACCATCGGGCTCTTTATTCCGAGATGTCGTCGTCGATGAGATTGACGATGATGTTACTGACGATACAACCAATGCTAACGTTACTGTCGAACAAGCAAGGGTCATCGCGGTAGAGACCGACCCCGTATCGGGACAGGGCGCATTGTGGGTAGAAGTGTTCCAGGTTTCCACTTGTGGTAAATGCGAAGCTCGAAGCAGCTGTGGTCAAGGTGTACTGAGCCGATGGTTTGGCCGAGGTTCACATTGTTTACGCGTTCTATATGACAATGGTCAGGCCGATCTGTACTCGGTAGGGCAATGGGTTGAAATTGGTGTTCCCGATGGAGTGGTGCTCAAAGCATCGTTTATTACCTATATGGTCCCGATTATTGGCTTGATCACCGGCGCGGCGCTGTTTGATCAAGGTCAGAGCAATGATTTAATGGCTTTAATAGGCGGTGTAGTGGGTTTGAGTTGCGGTTTTTTTCTGTCACACTGGTATGATCAAAAGCATTTTAATTGTGAGCGGAGCCAGCCCCGACTGCTAGGTCTGTCCTCGCGAGATTAAGTTGATGACAGTTTGTTATTCGAGATTTTATTTTGTTTTTCAATGAAGATCCATGCCTGTATAGCTGGGTTTGGTCCTGTTCTAAATAGCTTCGTACTTCACCTTAGTATACAATCCGCGCTCTTTGCACGGGCCTGTGGCCAGATAAGCTAAGCCCGTTACAGTAGCGCATTACCTGAAATTCAGAGGTCAAAACTCAGTACTGCTCACGAGTATTGAAGGGCGGCTTTTTGATGAGACTTTGATGAAAGTAGCCATTACACATATTCGCAATTTTTCCATTATCGCTCATATCGATCATGGAAAATCTACCCTTGCAGACCGGTTTATTCAAACTTGTGGTGGTCTGGATGAGCGAGAGATGGCTGCACAGGTTTTAGATTCAATGGATATTGAGCGCGAGCGGGGTATCACGATCAAAGCGCAAAGTGTGACATTGAACTACAAAGCGCGTGATGGTCAAACTTACCAACTCAATTTTATCGATACTCCGGGACACGTAGATTTTTCCTACGAAGTTTCACGATCATTAGCGGCCTGTGAAGGGGCGCTACTTATTGTCGATGCGGCACAAGGGGTCGAAGCACAATCGGTTGCCAATTGTTATACGGCTATTGATCAGGGTTTAACCGTAGTGCCGATACTCAATAAAATGGATTTACCACAGGCTGAGCCCGAACTCGTCGCTCAAGAAATAGAGGATATTATCGGTATCGATGCGACAGATGCCTGTCGAGTAAGCGCAAAATCTGGTGAGGGCGTCGAAGAGGTACTCGAGCGGATTATTACCGATATACCGGCTCCCGTTGGTGACGCCAATGCCCCTTTTAAAGCACTGATTATTGATTCATGGTTTGATAATTATCTCGGCATTGTGTCCTTGGTACGTGTTGTTCAAGGGACCTTAAAAGTGCGCGATAAGCTCATGGCGAAATCTGTGGGGCGGGCTCATATTGTGGATCAAGTGGGTGTTTTTACGCCCAAGCGAAAAAATACGTCTGAGCTTTCTGCTGGTGAGGTAGGATTTGTTGTTGCGGGTATCAAAGACATACACGGTGCTCCCGTGGGAGATACGTTTACTCACGCTAAAAATGAAGACGTAGAGGCATTGCCGGGATTATGACGAAGTCGCACGTGGCCGAGCCATTATTCCGTGTAACATCAACCACCCAGAGCTAGAGCCAATGATTATTGGGCGCAACTTTTTAATTAAAGTTAACGCCAAT
>JAJRPK010000274.1 GCA_024280785.1 Gammaproteobacteria bacterium | reverse complement strand
TTTTACCGTGAATGAGCGAGAAAAGCACTAAACACAAGGTTATAACTAATAGCGTGAATAGTTTTGAACTGCGTGTATTAACCGCGCCATTGTAGCAGAACAAGCCCTTAAAACGAACGTTACCCACTGTTAATGCCAGCTGAACTCAGAGCCAGCTCACAGGAAGGCCGATTATTCTTGTTACAATTTACGTAGGCTTGGTCTTATTTAGCAAAGGCGACTATCTTTAAGTTTTGGGAATGATAAATAGGACGAATTTCTAACTGATGCTCGAATAGAAGCGTATTTATTGCTAAGGCAGAACTTTTTGGATGCTCCATAATTTCGCTGTAATTAATTATAGCGGGCGCTGTTATTGTAGTGGGATGTAGTGGAATGTGGTGGGATAATCGTGGCGATGATGGATGTGTCGTAAAAACGCCGTCAATAAAGCTCTTACATTAGTAAAGGTATTAATAGGGAGCTTTGAATACACGCGGGTTTTGGGTAAAAAATCACTTAAAAAATTAACAGAGCCAATGTGAAAAAAAAATATCGCTTTGACATAAAATTGATGATGGCCGATTGCGACGCAAATTATATGCGTTTGTGTCGCCTTGTGCCTGCGGTGCTGAACAAAGTCGTGAGCTCGAATGACAATTTGACCATTGCGGTCGATTTGGCAACCGCCGAGCCTGCTTTACTGGAATTTACTATCCGTCAACAGTGTCGGTTTACGACTGATCTGAATATTAGGGTACAAGTCGATAGCTTTAGTAATTTAGAAGGTGAGCCGGGTTTTATTAATATGGCGGTACGTTTGTATCACGATGTCAAAATGGCCGAGGTATACGCGTGGAACAGAAAACGAAGTCGTTTGGCGAGCTACGAATATCCTAACGATTCGATGTTTCAACCGGATGAAAAGGCACAGCAAAACCGGTTTTTGGCAGAGTGGCTGAGTTTGAGTTTAAACCAGGGTTTGGCAATGGGACGAGAATCATACTCGATAAAGGGTAATCAAGAGTGTTTTACCAATATGAAAAAAGTTGATGAAAGCAAGAGCTCTGACACTAGTACTCCAGCGGATTCCGATCTTCACTCCGCCGGCAAAGCAGCCTCCAGTTTTTAGATATTGCTAATCAAGATGAAAATTGAAACGCATAGCAACGAGCCTATCCAATTGCTAAAGCAGTCGGTCATGACGGTCAATCTGGATTCGATTGATGGGCCCGTGCGGGTGGTGCAAATTACTGATTGTCATTTGGGTGAGCAACTCGGAGAGGAATTGGTCGGTATGAATACCGATGTCAGTCTCGACCACGTGCTTAAGTTGATCAGTGCAGAGCAGTTAGATGCTAGTGTTGAACCCCGCGCAAAATTGATTCTTGCGACGGGAGATCTTTCCAATCACGGAGCTGAGACCGCTTATCAACGATTGCTTAGTAAATTACTGCCGCTAGGTATTCCTAGCGCATGGTTGGCAGGTAACCATGACTCGCGAGACATGATGCTGCGGTCGGTTGGAAGCTCGAAGCTCCCCCGAATTATACGGATTGGGCGTTGGGCAATTTTGATGTTGGATTCAGCAGTTCCTGGCCAAGTAGCAGGAGAACTGGGAGACGAAGAGCTACAGCGTCTAAACAATATGCTTAAGGTGACGTCTGATGCCGAGCACTTACTCATTTGTCTTCATCACCAGCCGGTGCCCATTGGGTGCACTTGGTTAGACGAGCAGCGATTAGCCGACGGTGACGAATTTTTTAATATCCTTGCCGGCGAGTCTAGATTGCGAGGTATTATTTGGGGGCATGTGCATCAAGAGTACTGTGGCGCAGACCCTCGGTTGCCGGGTGTTAAATTAATGGCGGCACCTTCTACTTGCGCCCAGTTCGCACCAAACCACAACGAGTTTAGTGTTGACAGCTGTGCGCCGGGTTATCGTTGGCTCGATTTACATGATGATGGTCGAATTGATTCACAGGTTTCACGCTTGCAAAATATCGATTTACCGGTTGATATTGCCTCACTGGGTTACGGCCACTCCAGTGGCTAAAGGAACACTGACGTACTATTAACCAGGCCCGCAAAGTCACGGAGGCTAAGTGATTAAGTAAGTAGTGCCCCCCAGCTAGTCTAAAACCACAATCGAATACCCACTACAACGGCAAAATTATTCACGTCCTCGCCAGCAGCGCGCGCCATATCCTCGGTATTGCCAACTAGTTTGCTCCAAGACAGCCCGATATACGGTGCAACTTCTCTCATTATTTCGTACCTCAACCGAAAACCCAGTTGGATATCGTTAATGCCTTTTCCAATCCCGAATTCACGCACTTCATTTGCAGCGGCATTGACTTCCAAACGCGGTTGTAAAATTAATCGTTGCGTAAATAAAAGGTCATACGTTGAAACAAGGCGAGCGGATACATCGCCGTCTTCGCTGATAAAGACCGCAGGCTCTAACTCAAACCAGTAAGGCGCTAATCCCTGCAGACCAATAACCGCAAAAAAACGATTACTCGTCGTAACTCCATTATCAACTCGGTCATAACGTGCGCCTATTTGAAAGTCCCAGAACGGATCAATTGAGTGGCTATAAAGCGCTTGCAGTTCCAAATCACCGGCTCCAGATGAGGTGTCGTCTTCACCTTCAAATTTAAACCAAAATTTGTTGTAATCCGTGCCACGCCATCCTTGTATATCCCAACGTAAAGAATCATTTCCATCATTGTTACGATACTCAAGTTGATCAGCTATAACTTTGCTAAATACGATTTCATCGGTTTCTTCCCAGCCAGCCATACCTCGATACTCGTAGCCACCAGAATACGCATTTGGATCCCGAGCATCCTCCGGCGCAGCCCCTCCTTGCATTGAGCCTTCCTTCATTGCGGGCACCATTCCTGCTGCACCAGACTCTGATTTCGCTTCCGTTGCTTCCGCGAAGGCTGGTACGGAAATAGCGCCGCTCCCTAGTAGCAACGAAATCAAGAGCAGCGGTCTTAGTTCTCGGCATAATCTTTGATTGATGATTGATTTTTTCATGCGACAACCACCTCCCTAAACATGCCCGCGGCCATGTGATAGAGCAAATGACAATGGAAGGCCCATCGACCTTCCGCATCTGCAGTTACCAACATGCTAACTCGCTGCGCGGGCAGTACTGAAATGGTGTGTTTTCTGACCTGAAACACACCTTCAGACGATTCCAAATCAGACCACATGCCGTGCAAGTGCATTGGGTGCGCCATAGTGCTATCGTTGTGAAAAATCACACGGATCCGTTCGCCCTTTCGAAAGTGAAGTGGCTTCGCTTCGTTTAGTTTCAAGCCATCAATAGACCAGATAAACCGTTCCATATTTCCGGTCAAATGTAGTTCGATTTCTTGAGTAGGTGCCCTTTGGTCCTCAATGGGGGATAAACTTTTTAGGTCTGCATAAGTAAGAGTGCGGCGACCATTATTGCGTAATCCTGGCCCTGGGTCGTCTAGATTCACGCGCGGGTAATCAATACGCATGTCGACACCCGGGCCGTATTCGGCTCGAGAATGGTTGGGGTTTTTGCGGTTCATCATTTTCATCGCATTGCCCTCGCCGTCTTTTTGAGCCATTTGCCCCATCATATCCACGAGTTCTAGAAGTACCGGATCGTCAAGTTTAGGAATTTCTGCCTGCATATCTCCTCGCGGCGAAAGTGTGCCTCGAGCATAACCAGATCGATCCATGGATTGCGCAAAAATCGTATACGCTTGATCATCGGGAAGTTCGACAATTACATCGTAAGTTTCACCCGGTCCAATTCTAAATTCATCTACAACTACGGGGCTAATGCGTTGGCCGTCAGTAGATATAACAGTTAATTTTAGCCCCGGAATTCGAACGTCAAAATAGGTTGCCGTCCCCGCGCCGATAAAGCGTAGCCGCACCCGCTCTCCCTGTTTTGCAAGCCCGGTCCAATTACCCGTTGGAGAATTGCCATTCATCAAATAGGTATAGGTTGCAGCGGTGACGTCGCTAAAATCAGTCGGACTCATTCGGGTTTTGTTCCAGATCAATCGTTTCGAAATAGCATTGCCGATACCCAGTACTGAAACATCATCTATGAAGTCGCCTACAGTGAGTTGTTGGTAATTGTAGTAACCACCCATTTTTTTCAGATTCATATAGACATCAACCGGATTTTCATCTGTCCAATCACTAAGCAAAACAGGGTAATCACGATCAACTTTCGGCTCGTCTGATTGAATAAGTGGTTCAATTATCAATGCGCCATACATACCCGTTTGTTCATGCAACGTATGGGCGTGATACCAATACGTACCATGTTGCACGACTTTGAACTGGTGTACGAACGTCTCGCCTGGTTCAATGCCCGGAAAGCTGATGCCGGGAACACCATCCATTTCAGGGTCAAGAATAATTCCATGCCAATGAATGCTAGTCATCTCATCTAGTCTATTGGTGACCCGTATAGTTACGGTATCTCCCTCCTTAACTCTCAAAATAGGTCCTGGTAACAAACCGTTCACAACGGTTGCTGTACGCTCTACGCCAGTGAAATTAACAGGAAGAGTTGCAACCTCGAGATCAAACTCGGTACCGCTTAGCCCAGACGAGTCAGAATTCGCATTCGCCCACGAAAAGCGGCTTACCATGCTTGATGACGCCATAACGGTGCCCGCCGCCATGCCCTTAACGAAGCGACGTCTAGCCATAAACAGATGATGATTTTTGTTCATAAATACCTTCCCAACGGGTTTTAGTTTGTAAGTTGATTTTTACAAAAAAACTATATGCATCAGCTGAATTTGTATTACCTGAAACATTCAAATATCAAACCCAGTAATTTCCAAATACTCTCATTATCTTGATATTTGTAGGCCTAACGTCAATACTAATCGGCCATTTATGCAGAGTGTGGCGAAGCGATGTGTTTTTATCTTCGACGGATACTTTATGTATGCCCAGCATGGGCATGAACTAATGAGGTGAAAGTCCTCTGTCGCAAGATTGCCATCGAAAACAATGTTGAGATTAGACGTTAATTACTAGCGGAAGGCAAGGGTTACCGGGCTTGAGTGTGAGGTCTGGTCCGGAGGAGGTCGGACGCAAAACCGCGAGTTGATGAATGTTCATAAAAACGAAACTTTTTAAACCAGCGTGTTGAAAAGAAAGGCCGAATGCAGTATTTTCCAGCATCAGATGTTCAGGTAAACTGACGCAACTCGCTCTTAAACTTTCTATATGAAAGTCCTTTATTAGTTAAATTTATACTGTTGATCCACCCCCGGGTTGCGAATTATTTTCTGAATTGATTAGTGTGGCTCAAAGTTTATCTCCACTTAGACATTAAAAAGGGATCTTGTGAAAACGCTTATTTACTTACATGGATACAACAGTTCCCCACAATCACATAAAGCTCAACTAACTATAGATTTCATTCAAAATTATTACCCGCAATGGACTTGTATTGCCCCACAAATACCCTATGCACCTGTCTGTGCTATAGACCTGCTTAAGGGTTTGGTCGACGCGGTAGATCAACCTGTGTTTATCGGCAGCTCTCTTGGCGGCTACTACGCTAACTATTTGGCTGAATACTATGGCTGTAAGGCAGTTCTGGTTAATCCCGCCATTACGCCGCATAGATTATTGTCCGCTTACTTAGGGCTGCAAAAGAACAATTATACGGGTGAAACTTACACGCTGACCGAACAACATATGATAGAGTTGCGCGAGTTAAAAGTTAGTAAATTGATTGACCCAAAGAACCGGTTTTTGCTCACCCAAACCCTGGATGAAACGCTCGATTTTCTAGATGCCGCTGAATACTATCAAGATTGTCGAAGTGTTATCGAATACGGCGGCAATCACAGCTTTACCCGTTTCGGCTATTGGTTAGCCGAAATTGTAGATTTTCTGGATAATTAGTCTTCTTCTATGAATGAATGAATGAATGAAGAAGAAAAAGCTGCCGTATCCATGCAACATAATCGTTGCTAAATTATTGGTCGATGTTTCAATCTGCTTATTGCTTGTTTATTAATAATGACTTTTTGCTTGTCAACCTATCTATGATGGATTGCCCTTATGTCTGACTACAATGCTGATTCTATCGAAGTATTAACAGGGCTTGAGCCTGTTCGAAAACGACCGGGGATGTATACCGACACACTTCGTCCCAACCATTTGGCGCAAGAAGTTATTGATAACTCGGTGGACGAGGCTTTGGCTGGCTACGCTGACCGGATTGATGTCATATTGCATAAGGATGGCTCGTTGTCGGCCGTAGATAATGGTCGTGGTATGCCTGTGGATATTCATCCGCAGCACAAAATATCGGGCGTTGAACTCATATTGACCCGGCTTCATGCTGGCGGTAAATTTTCTAACAAAAATTATCAGTTCTCGGGTGGTTTGCACGGAGTGGGGGTGTCGGTCGTCAATGCTTTATCTACTCGGCTCGAAGTCGATATTCGACGTAATGGCAAACAGTATAATATATCTTTTGCCGACGGGAAACGTAAAACTAAATTAAAAGAAACAGGTACTGTTGGCCAGCGCAATAGTGGTACTTCGGTGAGATTTTGGCCCGACAAAAAATATTTTGATTCGATTAAGTTTTCGGTGCGACGGTTACAACATGTTTTGCGCGCGAAAGCCGTATTATGCCCGGGCCTTACCCTTACTTTTCTCGACGAGCAAAGTGGAGAGAAAGACAAGTGGTTTTATGAAGACG
>JAJRPK010000273.1 GCA_024280785.1 Gammaproteobacteria bacterium | reverse complement strand
GACAGGGCATCTCCATAATCAGATTCAAATAAGCGCTTTAACTGAGAGTGCACCGCACCAATATCCGTCCGGCGTTTATTATTGTCACTGCCATCGATAGTACGGTATTGACCGTTTCGCTTGCTCCAAGGTATACCCCACGATTTACTCCAAGCGTTTTTAAAATCGCTAGACCGGGCAGCTCGAGAATTTGGCGTATGCACAATACCCCGCACGGGAGATACGGCATCAGAACGTCGTTTATCATCGAGCGAGTTCGCTGACTCCGCAAATGATGGCAAACTAACGGCGATCAATATGAAGGTAGCTATAAAGGTAACTGTGAAGGGAACAAGGACGTTACGCATAAATATTTCTCATTATAATTTTAAGATGACCGTATCAATATAACCTATAGGGTGAAAGCGTTGTAATGAACTACCCACCTATTCACCAAATCCCGGGACGCTTGTTTTCACTTCTAAATACTTTAAGTCATTGTTTTTACTGAAGTTAAAAGTAAGCCTTCGACGATTTGTCGACGATTCGGAAACCATAAATATCCGTTAGGATACACCCCCTATCCGTCTCACATGTTTTGATGAGTTACAATAGGACTACGAATTTCCTAATAAATTGATGTGTTATTAAATTTCGAATAGTGAGCACCCCTATGAATGCAATCGTCGACGTTCAGTCAACCGACTACCACAACAATATTTATAATCGTTACACAACATTGCGCGATGATCACCCCGTATACTTTGATGCCAACCGTAACATCTGGATGATTACCCGCTATGACGATGTCCGCCATTTACTGCGCCACCCCAAGGGTACTATCAATGCAGAAACGGGCCACAGTTACATTCCGTCTCTTGCAACCACGGATGGCGACCTGCATAACACTATCCGTAAAGAAATTATCCCGGAGTTTTCTCGCGGTGTGGTGGAGCGACTTTCGCCGATGGTCGAGTCAATCCTCGACGAATTATTCGCCAACTTGCCAAGCTCTGGTGAAATCGACCTTTACAGCGAGGTGATCTTGCGCTTACCTCAGTTGTTCATGACTCGTTTCTTGGGTTTTCCCGAGTCAAAAGCAGATCACTGGTACGAAATTGGCGAAATCCTGATGGGCACCGACCCCGAGTCCAATAAAGAGGCCGAGCCTGAAGTCGCGCTGCGTGTGCTGGATGATTTCGCCGCGATGATTGATCAAGTCCTTGAGGAAAAACGACATAAACCCGGCGATGATCATCTCAGCTGGCTGGTGAGTCGCGAGGCCGCAGGAGCACTGACCGCCGAAGAAACGCGCATCTTCGCTAATTGTCTGGGATTTGCCGGAGTAGATACCACCATCAATTTGCTAGGAAACGGCACTGGACTGCTGGCACGCTTCGGGGGTCAGCGTCAGAAATTAATAGAAAACCCCTCACTTCTCGATGGCGCCATTGAAGAAATGTTTAGGATGGAACCCCCCGTACAGGGACTTCCGCGGCGTTTGACGGAAGATTTGGAACTGCACGGTACTGTGATTCCCAGTGGTTCTGAAATCAGCCTCGTATTTGCCGCCGCCAACCATGATCCCAATCATTATCCTAACCCCGAAACCTTTGATATTGAGCGAGCCAGCAAGGATCACTTGGCTCTGGGTTTTGGCTTACACAAGTGTATTGGTCAGCATGTTGCGCGGTTAGAGGCCCGAGCGTATTTTCCTCGTCTTTTGGCGCATTATCCCAATTTCGAAATGGTAGAATCGCGGTGGCGCATGTCTCATTGGGCTAGAGGTTATGCTGCACTGAAGATCCGCGCCTAACACCTCGATAGTAACTCACGAATCAATCGACAAAGCTAACCGCCGTTTTACCTACCGTATTACCTGCGTGCATTTCTGCCAAAGCCTCTGGCAACTGAGAAAGATTATAACGCTTGCCAATATGAGGTTTAAGCTTACCCTGCTGATACCACTCAAACAGCTGCTGAAAATTGGCTTGGTTCATCGCGGGCTCTTTAATTGCCGACATACCATAAGCCACACCTACCACCGACATCGATTTGATAATACTGTAATTCACTGCAAAGGTCGGAATTTCTCCACCGGCAAAACCGATGACCAGATAACGGCAATTCCAACCAGCACAACGCTTAGCCTGATCAAACAAGGCATCGCCCACCGGGTCAAAAATAACATCTACGCCCTGTTTGTCAGTTATCTCCATTACCCGGTCGCGAAGATTTTCAGTTTTGTAATTTATTATTTCGTCCGCACCTAACTCTTTAGCAATGGCGCATTTTTTATCACTACTAGCACCAGCAATAACTCGTGCACCCATCGCTTTTCCGATTTCCACCGCTGCGCTGCCGCAACCACCCGCAGACCCTAGCACCAATAAAGTTTCACCAGCCTGAAGGTTGCCTCGCTGTTGCAATCCGTGCATACCAGTGCCATAGGTCATATTGAACGCTGCAGCTTCTTCAAAGCTCATGGCATCGGGAATCAGGTGAACCTGCTGAAAGGGTGGCGAAACAACCAATTCCTGAGAGAAAGCACCAAAACCACTCATAACCATAACCCGTTGGCCTGTTTTGAATCCCTTAATGTTGCTACCAACTTCCAGTACTACACCCCCACACTCACTGCCTGGAGTAAAAGGCGGGTCGAGTTTTAATTGGTACTGCCCGCGGGTAATCAGCACATCAGGGAAATTAAGCGCCGCAACGTGATTGCGTATTTTAATTTGATCCGGCCCACAGACAGGGCTGTCTTGCTCTTCTAACGACAAGCCTTTTTCACCAATTAATTCTTTACATACCCAAGCTTTCATCAAAATTCCTCAATGCTATTTGCAGTTTTCGATAGCGTCGTCGCCAAATACCATACGGGCAAGGCCTTCGTAATTGTCACCATCATGGCAGGTCAAACCGCCACACACATTTAACATTTGCCCGGTAATCCACGACGATTGCTCAGACACTAAAAAATCTACAGCTTTAGCGATATCCAACGGCTGCCCTAAATGACCGAGATAAGTTTTGCGAGCTCCCGCTTCGAGGCCTTTTTCACTAACGCTACCTTTAAGCGCATCAGTGAGAACAATGCCGGGGCGTATGCCATTAACACGTATACTGAACCGACCCAACTCGCGGGCGGCGCAAGGCACTAAACTATCCAACGCCGCTTTGGTAACGTTATACGCAGGCATAAATCTACTGGCACGTAGCGCCTCGACACTGGAGATTGCCACCATAGCACCGCCACCGTGGCGCTTCATGATCTGACTACCGTGCTTAAAACAAAATGCCGTACCTACGACATTGACGTCATAGGCCATTTGCCACTGGGCTTTATCCAGTAACTGGATAGGACCGGGAAAGCCAGTACCGGCGTTGGCCAACACGATATCCAGATTGCCATTGCCAGCAGCGAGCTGAACCGCATTAGCCACTTGCTCTTCTTCGGTTACATCACAGAGCACCGCTTGAATGGTGTTGCTGGCGGCATTGTCGCGCAGTTCGACAACGGCATCATCCAGAATTTTTTGCTCCGGACCGGCGATGGTAACCCGTGCGCCACGCGCTAAAAAGTACTCGGCGCAGCCTTTGCCAATGCCAGTGCCTCCGCCCGTAATAAGGATAGTTTTTTCTTGAAAATTATTGCCGTTCATGAGCAAAAAGCTCTTACTTCGTCACTTCTTACTTTGCTATGCCCAAAAGGTCATCCCGCTGCCCCATAAAGACTTCGGCGCAGTAGCCATAATCAACCGGCAAATTTTGCCCACTGACAAAACTTGATAACTTACTGTTCAGCAGAACGAGCGGATCGCCCATTTCTGATCGCGTTGCGTAACGCCCGTTAGACGGCAAAAATAGATCTATTGCATCATCCGGCATCTGCCCTTCGCCCTTGAGCTTGTCCATAAAGCCGCTTGCAGTAGGTGATGGAGAAATACAATTGATACGAATCCCTTTTTGCGCCAATTCTTTCGCCATACTCATGGTGTAAATAATAATGCACTGTTTGGAAAAACCATAACCCTCTGCACAGTGTTCCGGATTCTCAGCCATCCACTTAGTCGCCGCGTCAAACGAGCTATCTAGCGCGAGAAATTCATTGACCTGGGTCAGCTTAGGGCGCCACGCCATACCCGCAGTAGAAGCGATGGATGCGATACTACCTCCATTTTTAATGCGGGGAATCAACAGTTCTGTCAGATATCGCAAACCACAAAAGTTTATATAGACAGTGTCGAGTGGCGAGAACGGGGGGCTAGGAACCCCTGCACAATTGAACAGCGCGTAAATTTCGTCGGGAAGCTCAGGGAGCGCCGCATCTATGGAAGCTGGATCTTTCATGTCTACTTTGATTGCCTTCGCAACGGGTACAGACACTTGAGCAATATCCAAGGCGTAAACTTCAGCACCCAACTCAGTGAGTAATTTTGCAGCGGCGGCACCCATACCAGAAGCAGCGCCCGTAATGACGACTTTCTCGCCTTGATAACCCAACACATTTTTCATATTTATCCCCTTAATTCAATAATATTTAAGCCTACTTTCTAATCATTCTGCCTGACGTAGGGTTTACCAGCAGCGACCAGCATACAGGTTATTGAGCTTTTGTATTTTTGTCAAGCATAATTGACTGATAGTCAATTATGCTTTAGTATATTCGTATGAGTGATTTGGCCGCGTGCATTACAATCCCCCACCAAACCCAACAGGCTTATCGGGACAACTTTGCCCGACACGTCCTCGAACTTAGCTTGTACATAAAATCAGATTTAATGAACG
>JAJRPK010000272.1 GCA_024280785.1 Gammaproteobacteria bacterium | reverse complement strand
CTGAACAACTCTAACGCTTCGGTAGCGATAGCAAAATCAACCGTACCGTCTGCTGCCAGTTCTGAAATTTGCATTGGTGTGCCCTGATGCATATGCAGTGATACGTCAGGATATTTACCGATAAAGTTTTCGATTATTGAGGGAAGCGCGTAACGAGCCTGCGTGTGGGTCGTGGCGATAGACAAACTACCTCGCTGCTCGTTGCTAAATTCTTGCGCTACTTGCTTTATCGTCTCTACTTTTCTTAGAATCTCGCCCGCGGTCTTAAGTATCGCCTCACCCGCTGGAGTTATTCGGGTTAAATGCTTACCACTACGAGCAAATACTTCTACCCCTAATTCATCTTCGAGCAAACGAATTTGTTTACTAATACCCGGTTGCGACGTAAATAATTTTTGCGCCGTAGCAGAGACATTAAGGTCATGATGAGCAACCTCCCAAATATATCGTAATTGCTGTAATTTCATAGCGAGTACGCTTTTTTATTTCCAAGAGTTAAATAAAATAAGACTTAATAAATGTCTCTTGAAATTCTTAGTCTTCCGATTATCCATCATTGTTCTTCGCTCAGAGATAGAGGAATAAATAGTACCCTACACGAAGCTAAGCGATAAATCCAAATGTTACTACAAAAGAATAACTTTGCTCAATCAAGTAACAATCGACTGTTATGTGGCCTTTAGGTTAGCAACCCCGTGAGGAACATGTCCGGTAGCGATATGTTCGGCGGCAAGATCGCAGTGAACCCGTTGATCATCAAAAAATACATCGGCGCCATAGGCCTTGAGAAACTCTACCTTGGGTAAACCACCTAAGAATATTGATTCGTCAATACGGATGTTCCAAGCCCTTAATGTGCGGATTACTCGCTCATGAGCCGGTGCAGACCTTGCCGTGACCAATGCCGTCCTAATCGGTGAATCATTACCTGGAAATTGTGTTTGTAGGTGTTGCAACGCTGAAAGAAAAGATTTGAACGGCCCTCCTGAAAGGGGCTTTTTTGCAGCTGCCTGTTCGGAAGCACTGAAGACCTCTAAACCGTCCGCTTTGAAAACTTGCTCAGCTTCATCCGAAAACAATACCGCATCACCATCAAAGGCAAACCGAAGCTGCTCGTCTTGGTTGCTATGACCACTGGAAGGAAGAAATGTTGCGGCTGCTACCCCACTTTCCAAAGCCGATCTAACGTCGTTGGCGTCGGTCGATAAGAACAAATGGCAACCGAAAGGTTGAATGTATCGGTAGGGACTTTCTCCTCCACAAAATGCCGCACGTGAAATAGACAGCTCGTAATGTTGAATAGAATTAAATACCCGAAGTCCTGTATCCGCGCTATTTTTTGACAGTAGTATGACCTCTACTCGAGGTTCACCCTCTAAGCGATCATTAATGCTTAATAGTTTTTTTACCAATGGAAAAGCGTCACCCGGCGCGAGCGGTTCGTCTTCGTGGTCAATTTGATACTGTGAATAAGCGGCCAAGCCTTCTGTTTTAAATACCTGATGACTCTCGTCCATCTGAAACATCGCACGAGATGAAATGGCTATCACTAACTTATCGCTGAGCTTACCGCCTTGTTTCGACGCTGATACCGATGCCATAATGTATTACCTGAGTTTCGCACCCCTGAGACATCTGCCGCTGTTGCTCATCGTTAAGCTGTCCATCATTAAGCTACTTACTTAAGTAAGCTACCTATTGAATAAGCTGCCCACTGATCGATAAGAGCCGCAATGCAGACGATTAAGATCACTAGTATAGCGACAAAAGGGTTATTTCCCTATTGGTAATTAAGGCATTGAAATCAGTAATTAATCCCGTCTCTGACGCCACTACAGCTGTTGATAATAGGATACACTTTGAAGAACGCCAACGCTAAATGATCGATATCTGCCAAATCATCATTGGCCTCTAATTATGGAGCACCGTTCTCTAGTTATAGGGGAATGGTATGTTGCATGTTGTATGGAGTGCCAATCTACAAAAGGCCAATGACACCGATCATAGTGACTAGATCAATCAAAAATAACGAATTTGAAGTATTAGGACTAAAAGCACTGAAGTTAAAACTTTAATAAAGAGTGATTTTAAAGGGGAATTATCATCGGTTATGAATGACTTTCCAGTTCTTCTCGGCCAGACTACACAGTCGTGGCTTAACGCTAACGGTTTTAAGCATATTGTCGAAACTCGTCAAATCAGCGATAATCCAAGTACTCCCAGCTATTTAATAACGAATCACCGACAAGAAAAAATTGTCGCTAAAATTTCCTCTCTCAATAATGATGCCCTGGAAAAAGAAGCCGATGGCTTAACGCTTATCGCAAACACACAATCGATTCGCACACCCGAGGTGCTTGACGTAAATCCTCAGTGCCTATTGATAGAATACATAGCCGAGTCCCGACAGCGTAAAGACTACTGGGCTGTTTTAGCTAGCGAAGTTGCCCAGCTGCACCAATATCATTTAAGCCACTCAGGATTTGAGACTCGTCCGGCTCACCACGTGTTTGGTCTGGAATACAATAATTATTGTGGCGCTAGCTTACAAGTCAATGGATGGTTTGATAACGGACACGAGTTTTTTTGCGACCAACGCTTGCTATATCAAGCACGCCTGGCATTTGACAATGGTTATTTAGAATCGCCTTGGGTTATCCTGATTGAATCGATCTGTGAACGTTTAACCGAACTGATACCCGTGCAACCCGCTTCGTTATTGCACGGAGATTTATGGTCAGGCAACATATTAGTGGACGAAAACGGAGAACCTGCTCTCATTGATCCCGCAGCCCATTACGGTTGGCGAGAGGCTGATATTGCCATGACCTTACTATTTGGCGGGCTACCACACGAATTTTACGTTACCTACGACGAAGAATGGCCGATGGAAACGCATTGGCGCGCCAGGGTCCCTCTGTATAATCTCTACCACCTATTAAACCACTTGAATATTTTTGGCGTCAGCTACCTCGAACAAGTACAAACTACAATTTCAAGGTATGCATAACCCAAGGTACACGCTTAATTCCCTATTACATCTTATGCTAAATCTTTAAAGATTCCCCAACTATCGCAAGGCTAAACAAGAAATATCTATACCCAATTGATGATTTAACTTAGAATCGAACCAATACGCCAAACGACCATTTAGAATTATTTACACCATGACTGTATCGTTATCTATTGCTCAAAAAATTCCTGCAACACTGACGCAACCAACGGTTTACATTAACCTGGCCGCACTTCAGCACAACGCCACTATCGCCCGTTCAATTGCACCCCGATCCCAACTTATTGCCATTATAAAGGCAAATGCGTACGGGCATGGCTTGATTGAAACGGCAGAAGCTTTGAAAGAGATTGTCGACGGTTTTGGTGTCGCTCGCTTGGACGAGGCCACACGTTTAAGGCAGCAGGGATGCGACAAAACGATCGTGGTAATGAGCCCGTTACTGAATAAAGACTCTCTTGCTGAGTTCGCTCGTTTAAAACTATCCCCCGTATTATATTATCAACAGAATTTTCGTGAAACCGCTGCCGCCTGTGATGCAATGGATATTAACTATTGGGTTAAAATTGACAGTGGTATGCACCGCTTAGGCCTCGCCCCTGATTGTGATCAATTGCATGCGTTATTACCCGCGCTAAGCGATAAAACACTGATGACCCATCTAAAAAGTGCAGAGTATTCCAATAATATCGAGACCGTAAAACAGTTAACAAGCTTTAAGAAAACCTTAGAACAGATATTTCCATCCCCGAGCAGCAACACCGCCCGTTTATCGATAGCCAACTCAGCAGCCCTACTCCAACACTGCATAACAAAAACAGCAAGCACTTCGTCACCAAACTCGCTCAGCCCTTTACACATTGATATCGATGCGGCCCCCTACGAACGCTGGTTAAGTAGCTTGCTGCCGGCCTATCGCCCGGAAAAAGAGTCTGTTCGCCCAGGCATTATGCTGTACGGTGCCGACCCCTTAGAGCAAGGCAACGAAACCAGTCGTAAATTGATACCCGTCATGACCTTAGCGGCACCCATTATTGATATTCACCAAATCTCTGCCGGCGCTACCGTTGGCTACAATGGAAAGTGGACCGCAGAGCGTGACAGTACAATTGCCACAGTAGGAGTTGGCTATGCTGATGGATACCCTCGTCATGCTAAAAATGGCACGCCTGTACTTGTCCATGGCCATCGCGTACCACTCGTTGGCCGTGTTTCTATGGACATGATCGGAGTGGACATCTCGGACTTGCTCGCGCAGAATATTACGGTCACCATCGGTGATACTGCTATATTATGGGGGGAGGAGCTTCTTGCTACCGACATTGCCGAGCATTCAGGTACTATTTCTTACGCACTTTTACCGGTATCACCGACAGAGTTAACCGCCGGTACCCATAAACACTTATAATCCGCTTCTGTTCCATCTGCTCTATTATATATTCGCCTGAATTATCAGTTGCATAATTTACTCGCTATTATTTATTACCCACTTAAAGGTTTTTTCCTTGTCACTTATTCGCCTCGAAGGTATCTCCATTGAGTTTGGTGATACCCCATTACTCATCCATGCAAACATTTCGATTGAACCGAATGAACGTATCTGTCTCGTTGGCAGAAACGGCGCCGGTAAGACAACGTTATTAAATATTATTTCGGGGGCAATCGAAGCTGATACAGGCACAGTCCACCGACAACAACCTCTGCGTATCAGCCAGTTACAACAAACGCTGCCCGACGCCATTGACGTTAAGGTGTTTGATATTGTTAAACAAGGCCTCGCTGTGCAGCTAGAAAAAATCAATGCGTATGAAAAACTCGCGCTCGAAATGAATGAGAACAGCCAAGCTCTCAAGAAAATGGAAGATCTTCAAGCAGAGATTGAAGCCGCCGGTGGCTGGCAAATAGACCAGCAAGTCGATACTGTCATTAGCCAACTAGGACTACCTGCCGAAAAAACCTTTGCAGAATTATCGGGCGGATGGCGCCGCCGGGTCGCATTGGGGCAAGCTATGGTATCGCAACCGGACGTATTGTTACTTGACGAACCCACCAACCACTTGGATATTGCCACCATTGAATGGCTAGAACACGCCGTTCGAAGCTATAGAGGCACCGTCGTTTTTATCACCCACGACCGTGAGTTTTTACAAAAAGTAGCAACCAGAATTATCGAACTCGATCGAGGCAAAACCATCAGCTGGCCCGGCAGCTATAAATCGTTTTTAGAATTAAAAGAACGCGCACTACACGAAGAAGAAAAACAAAATGCCCTGTTTGACAAACGGCTAGCAGAAGAAGAAGTGTGGATCCGTCAAGGTATTAAAGCGCGGCGAACTCGCAACGAGGGCCGCGTTAGAGCACTGGAAGCGATGCGAGGTGAACGCGCCAAGCGATTAAACCGCCAAGGTAAAGCGACTATATTAACCGAAACCGCCGAAAAGTCGGGCCGCAAAGTATGCGAAGCTCGAAGCATAAGCCACGGCTATAACGGTAGCACGTTAATTAACAAATTTAATCTTAAAATGATGCGCGGCGACCGCATCGGATTGATCGGTAACAACGGCGTTGGAAAAAGTACCTTGCTCAAAATTCTACTTGAAAAACTGGAGCCCGACGAAGGATCAGTGAAGCTCGGTACGAATATTTCACTATCCTATTTTGATCAAGTCAATCGAGAATTGAACATGGATAAGTCAATTGTCGAAAATGTGGGGCAAGGACGCGACTTTATTGAAATCAACGGCAAAGACCTGCACATCATTAGCTATTTGCAGAACTTTTTATTTTCGCCCAAGCGAGCCAGAACTCCGGTCAAAGCCCTTTCGGGTGGGGAGCGCAATAGAGTTTCACTCGCCAAGTTGTTTACCAAGTCAAGCAATCTACTGGTCCTCGATGAACCCACCAACGACCTCGACATTGAAATGCTAGAAGTATTAGAAGAACGCTTAGTCAATTACGATGGCAGTTTAATTATCGTCAGCCACGACCGAGAGTTTCTCGACAACGTCGTTACCAGCATTTTAGTTTTTGAAGAAGATGGCAGTGTGCAAGAGTACGTTGGAGGTTATAGTGACTGGCTAAAGCGCGGCCGAAATCTACGTGTTGCTGACGCTCCAATCACAGTAGCGTCGCTTTCAAATAATCCGGACCAAGATAGCAGCGATCAACCCAGCGGTTCTCAATCCGGCAGCAGACCTACGAAGCCGACGGTTGCTGAAAATATTTCGCCAAAAAAGACAATCAAACTCAGCTATAAATTACAACGTGAACTCGAGTTGATTCCCGCTGACATAGAACAAGTCGAGCAACAGATTGACGATGCTCAACGTGTGATGGCCGACCCCGAATTTTACCAACAAGATTACGATACCACTCAACCCGTATTGGATAATATTACAGAGCTGCAGAGTCGATTAGAGAAACTGACCGATCGCTGGGTAGAGCTTGAAGAGCTTACCGATTCTTAACCGGCATATCCTTGCTCTTAAACGTCTCTTGCCCTTTAATTTGAGTCCTGAATTAAACCTTTAAATCGAGCGCTTAAATTGACCATTAATCGGCAAGACCCATCTGTCATTATTATCGGCGCCGGCATGACCGGCATTCAGCTTGTCATTAAATTAAAAGAAGCCGGTATTAACAATATAACCGTGCTCGAGAAATCAACGACCATAGGGGGAACCTGGCGAGAAAATACCTACCCGGGGGTTGCCTGTGATGTTCCCTCGCACGCCTATACCTATTCGTTTGCACCCAATCCAGATTGGAGTAATTTGTTTCCCAGCGGCAAAGAAATCTATCAGTATTTCGAGTCGGTTTTTTATCAACACGACATAGATCGTTACACTAATTTTAGCGAAACCGTTATTCGCTGCGTCTACAACAAGCAACAGTGGACTGTCGAGACCCAGCAAGGAAATTGCTATACCGCAGATTTGTTATTTTCAGCCACCGGCATCCTTCACCAGCCCGTTACACCCTCTATTCCCGGAATAGACGAGTTCGAAGGTCCCGCTTTTCATACCGCACGCTGGGACCATAGCATCGATTTAGCGGGAAAAAGAATTGGCGTTATTGGTACCGGATCCACTGCTGCTCAACTGATACCTGAAATCGTCAAACGGCCCAATAGCGATGTCACAGTTTTTCAACGAACGCCGCAGTGGATCACTAGAGTCGAAGACAAAGTATTTACCGAACAGGAGAAACAACGATTTCGCGAAAAGCCTCATCGAATGCAACGATTTAAACGTTTTGCGCTTTATATTTTTGAGTTGGGAACCTCTACACTAACAGGTAATAGCTGGTGGCAAAAATGGATGTATACGTTATTTTCATATACCGCTAAAAGAAATTTAAATAACAGTATTAAAGATCCCGTGCTACGCGCAAAACTCACTCCCGATTATAAATTTGGTTGTAAGCGAGTTATTATCAACTCCACTTATTACGATGCGATCCAGCAGGACAACGCCCATCTTGTAACCGACAGCATTGAGCGAGTCGAAGCGAAAGGAGTTCGAACAAGTAATGGCGATTTTCATCCACTGGATATTTTGGTGTTATCAACCGGGTTTGATGCCAGCGCCTTTATGCGGCCAATGGAATTTATTGGCGAACAAGGTGTAACGATAGAGCAAGCCTGGCAAAACAAAATACAAGCCTATCGGTCTATGTTAATCCCACAGTTCCCCAATTTTTTTCTTATGCTGGGCCCAAACTCCCCTATTGGTAATTATTCGATTATTGCGATCAGCGAAATCCAAACTGACTACGCCATCCAAGCAATCAAACTATGGCAAAAAGGTACTTTCGATACTATAAAGGCGAGACCAGAAGCCATGGAGCAATGGAGTGCTATGTTGAAATCAAAAATGGGAAAAACCGTATGGACCAGCGGCTGCAACAGCTGGTATCTCGATGCCGATGGCGACCCGTTATCTTGGCCGGACAGCTGGAAAAATTGGGTTCAGGCAATGAGCCAGATCGATTTGAAGGATTTTGTAACTGAAGGCCATTAGGCCATACCATATTCGATCACGATTAACCGTGTGACTTAAATCTCGGGGTCTCTAGGACAGATCAACTGCAATCCGTAACAGTAGGTCACCGAAACGGCCTCGTAATGCCCGCGGTGATTGCCACTATAAGTAGGGGTTTTGAGCTTTCATCCTGTAAAGCCTGACACAGCATCGGTGATCCCACCCAAGTCTTGAAACGCAGCCTCGACACACCAAAAACATCCGCCAGCAAACACGGCATTATCAGCCCGGACCCATTGAGACGTTAAGATCATTGGCAAGCCAACGATGCTGAACAGAAAGTAGAGGAAGATCGATTTCATAGTTTTCACTTGTCCTAGGCTACCGACTTAAACAAAAAAGATTCAGTTATACGACCCTTTATGCCGCTATCAGTTCCGACTATATGAGAATCCAGTACCCTTGCTATAAACCAACGGATACTTGAAATGGCTGCTAAACTCTATCTATAGCTTAATGGCTATCTCGAGAGGTAACTTTGGGACATTTACGTGGTTAGATTAACGACAGGCAAAGATGCATGGGTCGATCGTCTTTCTGAACAAGACCTTCCCGTCATGGCAAGTGTACTGGCCAAGTTAAAACTTGTCGTCGAAGACAAAGAAGCCTCGGCACTCCAGCTGGCCGAAGTTATTCTCACTGATGGCTCACTAACCGCACGCGTTCTGAAAGTTGCCAACAGTGCATATTATCTCCCGGCATCAACCGCCCCCATTAGCACCCTCAGTCGCGCGGTTGTCCAACTCGGCATCGAGGCCATTAAAGGTATCTGTATTTCCGTATTAGTGCTAGAGAATTTTTTACAAGGCGGCGCTCGCGACCGTTTGCTACATCTATTGGCTAGTTCTTTTCATACGGCGACTCAAGCAAAGAACTTATTTGAACGCTCTGGAGATGCTTCCTCGGACGGAGAAGAAGTTCTTATCGCAGGGCTGCTATTTAATCTCGGCGACATGGCCTTTTGGAGCTTTGGCAACGAGCAAGCCGATCAATTAGACCAGATGCTCAAAGATGGAGAACTCAGTGACGTCGATTGCGAAAAAAATGTTCTTGGCCTGACATTAAAAACACTAACACGCGAGCTTACTGATAGATGGGGCTTAGGCAACGTACTAAAAGAAGCTCTAAAACCCGGTCGAAGTAAACAACAGGCAGCCGTGTCACTACAAATTGGCACTCAACTTGTACAAGCAATTGAGTGCGGTTGGCACTCCGAAGAATTTAATCAAGCTCTTGACACTATCGTAAAGCACTACGACATTGATCGTGACGAAGCCAGAGAGCTCGCCATGCAGGGTGCAGAAGAAGCCGCTGCCGTAGTACTTAGCCACGGTGCCAACCAACTGTGCCATCTTATTCCCAGCCCTTCTGACTCGCGCCCTGTTGACGAATCCATGATCATGACTGGCAACCCCGAACTCCAGCTCAATATTCTCCGTGAGCTGGGTATTATGGCGCAAGAGAAAGTTGACCTAAACACATTATTTCAAGCTGTGCTCGAAGGGCTTCACCGAGGCGTTGGATTTGAACGTGCCGTTATTGCCCTGTTAAACAAAGATCATACCGTTTTAACCGCCAAATATGCTATTAGTAATGGAACTAGCGAATGGAAGGAGAAATTTGCTGTTTCGTTAGACAACCCCAAAAGTCCTTTTAACCTCTGCATTAAACATAAAAAAATGGTCACCTTAGAAATCGGTAGCAAACTGCAACTTCTGGCAAAAGATCGGCGTTTGCTAGAAAATGAAGGCACCGCCATCATAGCGCCCATTCTGATCAAACAGCGGTTATTGGGAGTTTACTACGTCGATAGAGGTGGCCGTGAATTACCGCTCGACCAGTCCCGAAAAGAAGGTTTTCAACATTTTTCACAACAAGCTAATATGTGCCTTGCATTAATGGTTGCGAAATAACTACAAAATTATTACCCTCTAGCTGTTATCATGAATAAGTGCAATTTATTAATTGGGATATTTATCGATTGGGGTAATAAGCATGGCCGATAGAAATAACCAAAATCTTAACCGAATTCGTCGCGCACTAGACTTATCTGACCAGGGAATTGTCGAAGCGTTAGCCGCAGCTGGACACACTCTAACTAAACGCTACGTTAATACTTGGCATATTCAAAAACAAAATCAAGAAGGGCATGGTAGCCCCTTTAGAATTATGACCGATTCAGAGTTTGACTTGTTTTGCTTAGGGCTTGAATTAAGCCATCGCCAATCGGACGCTTAAGTTTGATGGTGAATCTCTATCGAAGTGGGTTATTTCACATAACGGCGACAACCTTCCCTTTTACTCGACGAGCTTCCAGATCAACTAACGCCGACGGAATCTGCTCAAACGGTACTGTATGATCGACAATACTTCGTATTTTTCCCGCGCCATAAAGCGACAGCAACTGTTGATGAATATCTAACATTCTCTGCCTGTCGTTCAAGTTGGCTATAGTTCCAACTACTGAACAGTTTTTAATAACTAACAGCTGTGTATCCGCTTGCCCCCAAGAACCACTGGCAAACCCAATCGGTAATATTCGACCCTCCATCGCTATACAACCAAGTGCCCGAGTAAAGCTCTCGCCGCCCACAGGATCATAAATCACGTTTGCTCCTTGCCCAGCGGTCAATCTTTTTACTTCGTCAACAAAATCAGTTTGTGTATGGTCTATCACCTCATGCGCGCCAAAACTCTTACAACTCTCGGCTTTCTCAGCACCTCCAGCCACAGCAATTACTTTTGCGCCGAGTGCTCGCCCTAGCTGAATGGCGGCTGAACCTGAACCGCCAGAACCACCCAGTACTAACAAGGTTTCCTTTGCCTGTAGCTGAGCGCGGGTCACTAAGCCAATCCATGCCGTGTGATAAGGAATAATAAAGGTAGCGGCTTCTGCATCGGCCATCATGTCAGGAACTTGAAATAAGGTTTCATCTCCTACGGCAATAGCGTGCTCAGCAAAACCACCGTAACCATCGTAAAAAGCTGTGACCGTCGCAACCCTATCGCCAACTTTTGCGCTAACTCCTTCTCCAATTGCTAAGACTGTCCCAACCACTTCTTGCCCAGGAGTGAAGGGAAATGGAGGGGAATAGGCATAAGTCCCGCGACACATCATAACGTCGGGTAAACCAATACCCACCGCAGCCACTTTAATATGGATCTGCCCTGCTGAAATGTCCGGTAGCGAACGTTCGCCCATGTTCATGACCTTATCAGGCGATCCATGCTTATTTACCAACCACGTTTTCATATCAGTGTTTACTCCATTATGTCTTCGGGACGAACAGCCTTAGAAACTTTTGCCAGCCGTTTTAACAACTCTGGTCTATCAGCAAACACTTCGCCACTGTTGCGCATTAAATTATTTAAATACCTTACCTTCGTGTCTTACCACCATCGGCGACTATGATTTTTTGGTTGTCGGAACAACCGGCGCCTTAACCATTTTATACGGTAGCTCCCATGAATGTTCATGCCCCGTCAAGTTTGTCGAAGCAAAGTTTAAAGCAGACTGCTGGCTACTACTCACACAATCTCGAAGCCAACTCTCGTCCACACCTCCGTATTCAACACAGGCTTGTAAATATCCTTCTAAACGATATCTCTTAGCGGGGCTAATATCACGCCCATCTTCTAGCTCACTAAAATAATAAACAAGCTTTTCCAGAATAGAGTCCTGAATTGAAAGCAATGTTGACATACAAACCCTATTGTGAACTTGTGATACGTACCTTATACCTGGACCAGATTTAGCTACCCAATGCTAATGGGATTTACCGTGAATTAGATTATGAGAACTTTTATCCTAAGAGTCACCCCTGACACGATACCATTTAGTAACTGAGTGACGTACTTGATATATAAATATTGAGAGGCAAACGTCAGACAAAAAAAAAGCCCCTTTTTAACAAGGGGCTTTTGAAATGTCCTGTACACGTTAACGTGTAGCCTGCTCCCGCGGCTTATTGCGAGTAATCGTGATATGTTTAGTACCACCTGTGTGGGTAATCCCGCTAGTACCTGTTGGGATTTCTTGTATCTGTTTACCGGCAGCCAAAAATGCCGCAATCTGAGCATTAATGCCTTCGCTGCTATGTTCATCAATGCGAGGTTTTTTCTTGGCTTTCTCTTTAGTAACAATTACCTGAGGCGCAGCTTTAGCCATAACACCGGTAATGCCTTTAACGTTGCTGGCAGGCTTTGCAGCGAGCTTCGCCGACGCTTTTGAAGCCCCTTTTGCAGTCGGTTTAGCTTTAGCAGATGCTTTGGCTTTTACTTTGGTCGCTGCTTTGACAGTCTTTGTCTTTGCTTTGGCAGTTGTTTTTTTCACTGCTGCAGGCTTTGCCTTAGCCGTAACTTTGGCTCCCACCTTAGCGTCAGCCTTGGCTTTGACTACCGTGGATTTAGCTACCTTAGCCTTAGCGGCAGGCTTAGCTGCTTTTTTTGTTACTTTCTTTGTTACTTTCTTGACGGCTTTCTTTGTTGCTACTTTTTTAACAACCTTAGCCGTCGCCGCCTTAGCGGAGGTTTTAACCTTAGCGCTACTCGCTGCTTTGGCCATAATATTTACTCCTGAAAATCTGAGGCGCGACTATACGTGAAAAGTCCTTTGTGAACCAGTATTTAAGCGATTTTTCTCGATAACTACACAGCATTTGATCTTTTTGGTCAACAAAAGATGATGAAAAAGAGT
>JAJRPK010000271.1 GCA_024280785.1 Gammaproteobacteria bacterium | reverse complement strand
GTAAATCGCGCATTAAATAAACTACGTGCATCCTGAATCTCATTATGGGTATTGCCAAACGCGGTATAACCATCCGATCCTACATAGTTGGCATGCATACTCAACGTACCAATGTCTAACTTAGCAATTCGATAGTCAAAAGTAACGTTGCCAGAATGACGTGGTGATCTAGCCACAAAGCCTTCACTGGGTGCTGAAACTGTATCAACATTAGCCTCAAGATAGCTATAAGCAAACCCAATTACCACCCCATCAAATGGTCTAAAATTTATATCTAGCTCAGCGCCACTGATGTCAGTGTCTTCTGTCGCATTGACAATATTGCTTTGAAAAACTAAGTCAGGGTCTATTATTTCCACCTGTCTATCTTTGTATTCTGAAAGAAAGGCAGCAGCAGAAATATCAACACTCTCCCCAATGCGGCCATTAAACCCTAACTCGTAGGTTTCTACACTTTCTGAATCGTAGGGCTGGAAACTGGATTGAGGCGAAGCACCAATGGGCCGGAAACCTGTCAACGAAGCCCCCCCCGACTTATAACCTGTTGAATAGCTTACATAGGGAACAAATGTATCGCTTAGAGCAACCGACAATGCAACGTTATAGTCAGTATGATCGTCGTCTATTTCAACAAAACGATTAGTCTCTGTAGCAAGGCGTAAAAAACTATTGATTCTTTTCTTATCAGAGTATTCTCTGATTCCCACAGTCAGCTCTACTGCGTCTAGAACGGCTAGAGTGGCTTGCGCGTAGTAAGAAATAGAGTCTACATCTGACGTACCCTCCGTAATTGCAGCCCCCAGTACAACTGTCTGAAGGCGCTCTTTCAACTTGACCTCTTCATCAAAATAATTAACGCCGGCCACATATTTAAAACTACCGTCCATTAAACTGCCGTTAATTTCAAGCTCTTGAGAGTATTGCTCTTGTTCTTGGTTTTGAATAAGCAGCCCAGTCTCTACAAAACCAGCCACTCCATCAGTATCAAGTTTTCGGTAAGAGGAAATCGATCGAATAGAAAGGCTGTCGTTAAAGCGCCACTCCATAGTCAAATTATGACCTTTATCATCTGCATCGCTAATGGGAAGCCCAACCCCCTCAGAAAATACTTCCTGCCGACCGGAGTTTATGGGAAAAAGAGGAGCCGTTGAACTGATAGAGCTGTCATCGTAGATATAATCGATTTCAAAGGCATCGCTTATATCAAAGTTCAATGCCACTCTTAGCCCTTCATTGTCCTCTAACCAAAAGTTGTTTCGATCTACGGAGCCCCCAGCCTCAGAATCCGGGTTTTTAACCCAACCATCACTCTCATTTAGTAAATAGGATAGCTTGGCACTGAAAATACCCGCTTTAGGCGTGTCGATGTGGGTAATCGATGTGAACTGGCTGTATTCACCACCGTAACCAAACTTTTGATCCAAGCTAAATTCACCGCTTGGCTTTTTAGAAACTATGTTAACCGCACCACCCAGCGTATTGCGGCCGTACAAAGTTCCTTGAGGGCCACGAAGAACTTCTATGCGCTCAAGATCGACAAAATCCATGGCTAAGCCTTGGCTTCGACCTCGATAGACGCCATCGATAAACACTCCTACACCTGGATCACCGGTAGCCTGAGAGTTAATTGTGCCGCCAATTCCACGGATAACGAGATTTAAAGTCGATGAATTTTCAAATGAAGGCAGGATATTAAGTGAAGGAATACCACCGGCAACAAGGTCTGCCAAGCTATTTACGCCGTGTTGATTCAGCTGTTCTCCAGTAACAACTGCCACACTGACAGGTATATCCTGCAGTCGCGATTCAGCGACGGCGATTCCGCTAACGGATGCCAGTATGGCACTTGCAATAACCGCTTTGGCCGGTATTACTTTCGGCATAAGGTCTTTCTCCTAAACGTGGTGTCTGCTTATATGTTATGTTTTATGTGCTTACATGCATGCTTTGAAGCGGATTAACCGCCAAACGCTCTCTAGGGGGTGTCGTCAATCCGGTACGATGACCATACAAACCCTGAGGGCTTTTTATCAGCGCACATTGTCAGTGATTCACTAGCAAGAAAGCAAGCGGGATTTTTACATCCAACATACCTGTTTACACGCTTAATCGAATGGCATTGTATTGTTATTTACTACTAAATTCACTCTGTGAAGATCAAATTTAGTCAATGCAACCGTTTAGCAAACCGCCTGGCTGAGCGTTTATTCAGCAAATGGGTAGTCAGTATAACCCTGTGGACCTTCTATATAGAGCGTTTTCACGTCCATATCAGCCATCGCTATGCCGTCCTTCACCCTTCTGACGTAGTCTGGATTGCTAATAAACAATCGACCAAACGATACCGCTTGGCCATCACCGTCGGCCAGCGCTTTATCGGCCTCAGCCGCATCGTAACTTTCATTAATAATGAGTGCATCACCATAGTATTTTTTCGCTAAGGCAATGTTATCTAATCCTGTCGAGGGCATGCGGATGACGTGCAAAAATGCCAATTTCAACTGAGCTGCCTGAGCCAGAAAATAAGCAAATGTCTGCTCTGGGTCATCATCGTGTAAATCATTAAAAGGGTGCCCGGGGCAAATTCTAAATCCGACTCGGCCCGGGCCTATTTCGTCTGCCATGGCCGCAAGTGCCTCTAATGCAAAACGGCAGCGATTTTCTACACTGCCCCCATAAAGATCGTCGCGCTGATTACTGCCAGTCGCCAAAAACTGCGCAGGCAAATAGCCGGATGTACAGTGTAATTCAACGCCGTCAAATCCCGCCTCGATTGCATTTGCGGCTGAAAGCCTAATTTCTTGAATGACACCGGCTATCTCTTCAAGTGTCAATGCACGAGGAGGATCTAACGGCTTCATACCTTGCTCGGTAAAAATTTCTCCAACAGCCATAATCGCCGAAGGCGCAACAGTTTCAGCATCACTCTCTTTGTTCAGCTGACTCGCTACTCTTCCCACATGCATTATTTGACAAACAATGCGGCCGCCTTCGGCATGAACAGCATCTGTCACTTTTTTCCAGGCAGCAATTTGTTCCTTATTGTAAATTCCAGGCGTTCGGCAGTAACCCTTACCGTTTCGGCTGGGCTGCGTACCTTCGCTAATAATAAGACCTGCCGTAGCGCGCTGACGGTAATATTCGACATGAAGATCTGTCACCAAATCACCAGTGACCGTTGCTCTACTTCGAGTCATTGGGGCCATTACAATACGATTCGACAATTGTATTTCGCCAAACTGAACTGGCGTAAAAAGATTATTCATAGTCATTTTATTCCTAACAATATATTTTAGTTTGTAACGCTTAGCTTATAACGCTTAAGTTTATAACGCCGTGCAAAAACCACTATCACTTCGACTTTTAAACCTCGATCACAAGCATTGGTTTATCGCACTCGAATCTTCGGCTCGGGCATACCCTTACGCATAGTTAACAAAAACCTGTCTAAAGGCGCAGGCACCGCTACTTCTGCCAATCCATCTCCAGGTGGGTTTTTCCAAAATGTTTTCCAGCTAGGCCACAAATCGTG
>JAJRPK010000270.1 GCA_024280785.1 Gammaproteobacteria bacterium | reverse complement strand
TTTTTCTATCTTTTCAAGCTCTTCGTTAAGCGATGCACGATCTAGAATATCGCCCGTTTCGGGATCGCGATACTCCTGATCCTGGATCCAAAAATCGGCGTAGGTGACGTAGCGGTCAAAGATATTTTGGCCGTATTCCGAGTAGGATTCGAGATAGGCGGTTTGGATTTCTTTACCGATAAAATCTATATAGCGCGGAGCGATATATTCTTTGATAAAACGGATATATCGTTCGGCAATTTCAGGTGGAAACTGCTCTTGCTCAATTTGCTGTTCTAATATTAGCAGCAAGTGTACCGGGTTGGCGGCAATTTCAGAGGGGTCAAAGTTAAACACGCGGGACAGTATCTTAAAGGCAAATCGAGTCGACAGACCTTCCATTCCTTCGTTGACGCCTGCTGCATCTTGGTATTCGTGAATCGATTTTGCCTTGGGGTCGGTATCTTTTAAATTTTCGCCATCATAAACGCGCATCTTGGAATAGAGGTTGGAATTTTCTGGCTCGATTAAACGCGATAACACGACAAACTGTGCCAACATTTTCAAGGTATCTGGCGCGCAGGGTGCTTGGGCTAACGAACTATTGTGCAGTAATTTTTCATAGATCTTAATTTCTTCTGATGCCTGTAACGAATAGGGGACTTTAACAATATAGACTCGATCGATAAAGGCTTCGTTGTTCTTGTTGTTTTTAAAACTCTGCCACTCAGCTTCGTTCGAGTGCGCGAGGACTACGCCGTCAAAAGGAATGGCGGCCAATCCTTCCGTACTGTTGTAGTTACCTTCTTGTGTTGCGGTCAATAGTGGATGAAGCACCTTGATGGGAGCTTTAAACATCTCTACAAATTCCATGATGCCTTGATTGGCACGGCATAGGCTACCGGAAAAACTATAGGCATCCGGGTCGTTCTGCGCATAATCTTCAAGTTTTCGAATATCGACTTTACCGACTAGCGCCGAAATGTCTTGGTTGTTTTCATCGCCAGGTTCTGTTTTAGCAATAGCAACTTGATCAAGGATGGAGGGATAAATTTTAACCACGCGAAATTGACTGATATCGCCACCGAATTCGTGTAATCGTTTTGATGCCCATGGTGACATGATACCGTTGATATAGCGGCGAGGAATATTAAATTCCTCTTCTAGAATGCCGGCATCTTCGTTAGGATTAAAAAGACCGAGTGGAGATTCGAAGACAGGAGAATCTTTTATCGCGTAGATGGGTTTTTCTTGCATTAATGATTTTATTTTTTCGGCAAGAGACGACTTACCGCCGCCAACGGGACCCAGTAGGTAAAGAATTTGTTTTTGTTCTTCTAGCCCTTGAGCTGAATGCTTAAAGTACGCAACGATTTTCTCGATGCATTCTTCCATGCCATAAAAGTCGCTGAAAACGGAGTAGCGCTTAATGATTTTGTTAGAAAATATTCGACTAAGGCGTGGGTCTTTGGAAGTATCTATGGTCTCTGGCTCGCCGATACTGGCGAGAAGGCGTTCGGCTGCGCTGGCATATATTTGCGAATCATCTTTGCACAGCAGCAGATATTCTTGCAGCGAATATTCTTCTTGCTGCGTCTTCTGATAGTTATCCTGATAGTGACTAAATATACTCATGGTGCCCCCGGTATCTGTGCAAGATAAACTAAGGTTCAGCGCAAGTAAGGGTTTTGAGTATTACTAACGCTTGGTTCATTCAATATAAATCTAGCATTCACTGTAAAAGCTATTAAAGTTTGAACACGGGTTGAAATCTAAATTCAACTCAATAGGCCATTCGGAGTATTGATTTTGTTCATTTGATTTGCGTCTCATGCCAGCAAATCAAGTCATCCTTTCTTAAAGCATAGCTCGCTTTCAATGTATAGACAGTAAAAAATAGCAGAAATTTCAATGATTAAGTGATAGATTGTGTGTGATTGTAGTTAGATGTTTGGTACTGAATGCCACTGAATGGAGTGGGCCGTGAGAGAGGCCGTGAGAGACACTAGACCTCGCGCAGATCGCGGCCAATGGCTTCAGCAAGCCATAAAGGGGAATAGCCTCAACGTTCTACAGTTTGTGCATAGTCTACCGTTTCGGCCATCATTTCTATCGGTTCAACCACATCGGGGTTTTTTCGTGCAATGGGGATCCTACCATGTCACATAATTTGGGTTGTTGCTTAGTTACGGGCGCTGCTGGTTTTTTGGGTCGTAATATTGTCAGACGTTTGCTTGATGACGGTTATCAAGTGAAGGCCCTAATTAATCAAACTGCTTTAGCTATCAAACACGCTAATTTAGAACAAGTCAGCGGCGATATTAGAGATCGTTCTGCGATGAACCGTGCGTCTAAAGGTGTTGATACGGTGTTTCATACCGCTGCAGTCATAGCGCTACTGGGGGGACGGTTTGCAAGCCAGACTTATATTGCCAAAGCTCGCGATATTAATGTCGGGGGTACAGTTAACCTTTTGGCTGCAAGCGCTGAAGCGGGAGTTAGTCGGTTTATTTATACTAGCTCTGTAGATACTTGCTTTGATGGTTCAGAAGCACCGGGCTTGGGTGAGTATTCGGATTATGCAACGTCTCCGAAATGTATTTATTCGCAGACCAAGATAGAAGCTGAGAAGGCCGTGTTAAAAGCCAATGCCACTGCCGATTTATTCACTTGTGCGGTGCGTCCAGACGGTATTTGGGGTGCTGAACCTAATGACTTGATTGATAGAATTACTGACAACATTCTGGCAGGGAATCTAAAGGCTAGAATCGGTGCCCCCGAAACTTTGCAGGACAATACGCATGTTCTGAATCTTGTTCACGCAGAGATTTTAGCTGCGGGTCAACTCGGTGAAAACGGTATTGCATCCGGAAAGGCGTACTTTATCAGCGATGGTGAGCCGATGAATTCTTTCGAGTTTTTTCGACCATTGATTGAGGGTTTGGGCAGCAAGGTGCCTACTCGGGTTATTCCGACCGCCTTACTGAAAGTTGTTGCTGGTGTTTGGCAGGCGTTGCATTTTTTGTTGGGATTTCCTCGGCCTTTTCTTACTCCTCACGAATTAGATAAAGTTTCTGTGACGCATTATTCGACCAACGAGCAGGCTCTAAGGGATTTAGACTATCGCCCTGTTGTAACTGTAAAGGAAGGAATGAGTGCTTGTTTAGACTACGTAAAATCTAAGGCAGCTTAATTTACTTCCGGGTTATTGACGACTTGACTACCTCATTCCCATGCCCAAATAATCCGTCGGGCGATGAGCATTTTGCTGAAAAATCATAGCGGGTGACTTGCCAAGTTTTTCAGCCAACGGCGCGAGTTGCTTAATGTCCAGTGCGGAATAAATATCTAGTGCATTCAATCCAAGTATCTGCCT
>JAJRPK010000269.1 GCA_024280785.1 Gammaproteobacteria bacterium | reverse complement strand
TTTTTATCAACCAAATATACATCTGCAGTCACATCAACATTGCCAATAGATTGATTACCTGAGCTATAAATTTGTTCGGTGATATCAATTTGTTGATTTGGGTCAAAATTAGTATTTTCAGGGCTAAAGGAGACTTTGCCACTAACAACTTTAGCTGGCAATACATCAATTGAGGTACCGCCTTGCGCCAATAAATCGACACCATTTTCAGCATAGACTAATAAGTCTATCGTATAAGTATCTGGGTTCATAAAACGTGTCGACCAATCTGCATTTGTTGTGTAGAGTTGGTTGGCTAATAATGTATCTAGAGCATCATCAAACGTACCATTTGATGGTATTTCTTTAACGGGATAATATGACTTTATTTCATCATTTGAGTTTTTTACTCGAATGAATAAACGGGTTTTCACTATTTGGTTTGAATCATTTAATAGTTCAATATCAAACTCTACCTCTTGTGTTCCTTTGTATTCAAAGCGTTCAGGTAAAAATTCTGTTACAGTGATTGGACTACTATTTAGGTGATTCAAGGTTAAATTCAATTCTGTTGAGGCATGTTGTTGTGAGGAAATTTGGTAGGTTATGCCTTGGTAGCTTGGGAAACTAAATAGCACTTGATAATTACTATTTTGAATATCAGTAATTTGATAACTTCCATCTTGATTGCTTGTTACTGAAAGGCTTGTATTAACTACAGAGACATTAACATTGGCTAATCCTTGATTGGTGATATTAGATTGAATAACTCCATAAATAGTACTACTTATATTGGCGTTTGCAAACAATAAAACATTACCTAAGTTTACTGTACCTCCTGTTAAATAGGCGTTTATACTTAAACCCTGATATCCTGATGCTGTAATTATGATAGTTGTTTGCCCAATTGGTAGATCTGAGATTTGAAATTCACCATTAGCGCTTGAAAAGTAATCAATATTAGCGATAGTTATAGTTGCGTTGGAAATTGGTAAGTTTGTTTCATTGGCAATGAGTCTTCCTGTTATTTCAGCCTTATCCAAAACTACTCCTATTGGATAGGCTGACAAGTTGAAATCTATTATCTCTCCAGCGCTTATGGTAGAAGTGGCTTGTAAACCATTGTATTGGTGTTTTGTCGCAGTTAAGGTAAAATTACCAGGATTTACTTCAAGTTGAAACCGCCCTTGGGTATCTGTTGTTGTATTATAGGTAGTATCGGAAACAACTTCAATTTGTGCGTTATAAATTGGGTTTCCAGTATTCCCATCTATCATAATACCTTTTAATAAACCAGTTGCTGGTGTTTTGACTAAAGAAATAATGCCAAGGTTTTTGTTTTCTCCTGATTGTAAATCAAAATTGATTGTTTCTACTAAATATCCAGTATAAGAAATAGCTAAGGTGTGATTTCCATTTGAAATATTTCTAATATGAAAAACACCTTGGTTATCACTATTATCAGTTTTTGAACCATTATCCATAGAAATAAAAGCACCATTGATAACTTGGTTGCTCGATGAATCTACAATAATTGCAGTTATGCTTCCATAGTCTGAAGGCTCTGTCATATAAGCGGTTTCGTCATTAGCAATAAGTGCTAATGCTGTAGTATAAACTTCTTCATTCCAGTGAGTACCATTGGCCGTTGTGCCAGTTTGGGCTCCCCTTAATTGTTGTACTGATATCCAATAAGTTGATGAATCATAATTTGATTGTGCTAAGGCTATCAGAGCTAAGGCATTTTCGTGTAAATCTCCCCAACCACCATCTGCTAATTGCTTATCTATTATGAATTGATTAACAGACTGGATTTCACTTATTAATGAATTAAATGTCGTTTTATATTTGTTTAAGGCAAAGCTAACCAATGCAGATACATAAACTGATGAATCATTAGATTGATAATGTGCATATCCATTGTCAATTTGCTTTTGATTTAATACATAAGCAAGCAAATTAGAGACAACTTGTGAGTCTATATTATCTACAATTGCAAAAGCAAGTAATGCCCAACTCGAATCCAAAACATTGCTGGAAAAACCGAAGTCTTCACCTATTCCACCATCAGGATTGATGCGTGTTAATAATTTATTGACTAGCAATTGATCTATTACAGTCACTTGAGATTGTATTTGTATAATTCGAGAGAGTTGTTCAGTAGAGTTATAATGATTTGCCAATAAAAATGTTAGTCCATTAGTGACAAAAGTACTGGTTGTATCACCTGAATAGATAAGTGTTTCCAAAGATGTAGCTGTTGCTTGAAAATTAGTTGCTATTGGTGTTGTGTTTTGGGATTGAATGGAGCCATCTACTTGAGTATTTGTAGTAAGCCAATAAGTATTGGGCACAGCATGTGTAATACATACAGTTAAGAATAACGATAAACCTAATATTATTTTATTTTTCATTTTCATATCCATCTGTGAGAGTTTTCATAAATGCAACAAGTGCATCAATATCTAATTCTGTTAGTTTTAAGTCACCCAATTCATTGTGATTTACATTGTAGGGAACTTCGGGCTTACCCCACTTTGACTCTAAATCTCTTGAGTTATAAAACTCAACCACTTCTTTTAAAGTGGAAAATACACCGTTATGCATATAGGGTGCTGTTAATTCAATGTTTCTTAAGCTTGGTACTTTAAACATACCAAGAAACTTTCCACTCTTCATACGCGGGCTTTTCCCTAAACCGTAGTCTATGTATTTTTGACCTTGTGGGTTATATTTTTTTGGTATTTTATAATATGGATTGCTAGAGTTTGCAGGAACACCAATATTGTCATAAGTGAAATCCGTAAATAATGGCTTGTCATTTTTGTTTTTCTTTTTTAAAGTATGACAAGCAGCGCAGTTTCCTTTATCAGCTCTTTCAAATACACGAAAACCTTTCGATTCCATAAAAGAGAGTTGGGCTTTTCCTTGAAGCCATGAATCATATTTAGATGAAAACCTAGCAAATTCTTGGCTTCTTTCGTAGGATGAAATTGCTCTTACAACAATATCTATAATTACTGAGTCATCGTCAGTTTTTTTAATGTTAAGCTGTTTTTGTATGTCATGCCAGTAGGAAGCTAATCTAACTTTATTTACAAATTGTGCTGTTGATGTGTTTGCCATTTCTAATGGATTGAATAGTGGTCCTAACACTTGCTTTTCTATGGTATCAGCCCTACCATCCAAAAACTGGCCTCCAACAGGAACAAGTATTCCTTCAACAACGTCATATTTATATGATGGAGAGAAACTAGAATAGGCAATTGATGGGGTATTGCGATTACCTGAAAGCTGAGTATCCCGGTTGGTTGACAGGCAAGGTCAGCGACTTCAGCGGACTCGTGTTCTTTCCTCTGTTGCTCGGCGTTCTGATCGCTTCGATCACCAGATCACGGCACAGCCAGGCCATAGCGTCCTTCGCCACGCTTGCATGGTTCACTGCGATAAAGATCTCCGGTGTCATGGCAGGACTCACCGAGTCGATCGTCGAGGCCGTCCTGGGCCTACCGATTCAGATCATTGCCGATCCTTCCGACTTGATCGCGTTGCCGATGGTGGGCGTGGGTTGGGAGATCTGGCGAAGGGCGGGCTCTCGCGATGCTGCCAAGCGCCGTCGCTTCAGGACGGTCGCTGTGGTCGCGGTGGCGGCGTTTGCCTCGGTGGCTACCTCATATCAGCCGCTACCAGCAGTCGTCTCCATCGACAACACGGATACCGAAGTATGGGCAGAAGTCGACAATGACTACGGACCCACGGATGGGTATCGCAGCGGCGACGGCGGGATGACCTGGGAAAGTGCCGCGGTGCCCGCGAGTGTCCGTTTCGACCGGACGCGATCGGATCCCGACGGTGTTCGCTGCGAGGGACTCAACAACAGTACCTGCTATTTGCGAACGGATATCTGGCTGGTCGAGGAATCCGAGAACGGTGGCATCGACTGGCAAGAGGTGGCGGACAGCGAGCAGCTCGTGGACATCTTTGACCAAGGTACCTTCAGAATAGGGAAGATTGTCTGGGATGACGGAAGCTACTACCGCGGGCTATCGGATGGGTCCTGGGAGAATACTGGTGACGGAGGCATGACCTGGACAGCGGGGACGCCGATCAATACCCAGGATGTCCGCGTATCGACTGGCGGGAGCTGTCTCATTCAGGAGCCGCAGCAGTGCTACCGGGGCCGCGTCTCCGGTGTGTCCTACGCTGTGTCGCCGGACGGAGGAATCACCTGGGCAGCGCTGCCGCCGGAGGTAATGACGCCCTACCCATGGGTCTCCTCGCTGTCCACCGACGCGTGGCAAGTCCGGGGGGTGGCGTGCCTAGGAGAGGGTCGTGGCAGGTGTTACCGGGCGTTCGACCCGGATGGCGATGCTCTGCCGCGCCTCGAGGTGTCAACCGACCAGGGCTCCACCTGGCGGCCATCGTGGACACCGTCTCCACGTCTGCCGGACCGGGATCGATTCGCTCCGCAGGATGTGGCCGTCGATGAGCGAACCGGCAACGTCGTCGTCGGTATCGGCACCGGCGGTGTCGCCATCCGAACTCCCACGGGCCGTTGGATCACCGCACCCGTGGGCCCCGCTGATGGGTACACGAACCCGCCGGCGTTCCCTCCCTCGAGTGGGGGAATGATGGCGCTCTGGGCGATCTGGACATTTGCAGTGTCGTTGGCCGGGGGCCTCTGGCTCGTCAGCGAGCCGCCCATCACTTGGGGTGCGAACTGGCGATTGGCTTCTACAGTGCTGCTTGCAACCGCCGCAATGACCGCGATCATCGTTGCGACTGCCGACTATCCATACACCCTGACGATTGGGCCGAGTTGGCTGCGAGGACCTGCCGTCCTCACCGTGTCCATCGCTATACCCGTCGGCCTGGGTTGGCTGCTCATGTCCTGGTCCGCAAAGCATGTCCCCCAAAACAAGGTCTGGCGCGTGTGGATACGGGCTGCGGGCATCTCCCTTGTTCCGATCGTCGTCTTCCAAGTGACCAATATGCGCTGGGTGTGAGGCCGATCCCCGGTCCGACAACTATCAATGCTGGAGTCCCCCTCGTAACCGTCGACGCGAGAT
>JAJRPK010000268.1 GCA_024280785.1 Gammaproteobacteria bacterium | reverse complement strand
TGTACAGAAATAGCAGGGCAGGGGCTATATGTTGATTTAAGTCACCGATACTTACTGTGGATGTAGGCTTGATTTAAGTCTTAGGGCGTTATTTATTGTTCCTAACCTTAAGTCTCCTTCTTTGATACAAAGCTGTAGCAACGCTCACCAAACCGCCAAGTAGTGCCGTTAGACTCAATGCACCCATAGCGGGAACGGCTTTGGCGTCATTAGCAGAGAGTGCGAAGTCTTGCGAAACAACCGTATTGAATTCGAATGAGTCCACCACATGCGCAGTTACTATAGGGTTTGAAGATGTGTTAACAAACTGAACATCAAGAATTTGCGTGTAATCAATTTTTGTAACCACAAAATCCCCACCCGCTAGTGTGTCTGTGTGCTGAATAGAGAAATTACCACTGGTTCTATTTCCCTGGAATTCCGATACTTCGATACCGTTAGCATTTTGTACGGGGTCGAGTGAGACGTAGGCTGGGGGGTTAATTCCATTAAGAGAAACCGATGTACCGTCAACAACTGCGTTAGCGGGAACCGCTATGCCTGCACGAGTAGACACAACGGGAGTTGAAAATCCCGCAGGAAAACCTCCCCATGGAGCACCGCAACCGTTAGCTCCGGGTGCCAGTATAGAAGGATTGGGTGTTGCGCATAGACTTCCGGTGGCATTGAGTGAAGCAAAGTTTTCCGCGTAGAAAATTGATGGGCAGTCGTAAACTAAAGTGCCGTCCAAATCATTACCGCCGTGAGTGACACTGCAAACGGCAGGGCCGTATAAGGGAGAGGCAGAATATTCGTGTTCGTCGGTACGTACTAGCCATTGAGGTCCTCCACTCCCATAAATTCCTGCCTCTCTAATGGACATAGTGAAATCAGAGACTTCTCCGCTAATGGCGTCGATAGTTAGCTCTAAGGTGCTGTTCCATCCCGGTCCCGTACCATACGCCCCAAGCCTTGGTAATTGGTACTGTGGCTGAAGCGGTGCTGTAGGAACTCCGGGTAGATTCTGTATGGTTGTTATCTGATCGATGGCAAAGCCGGATAAGCTTACGTTGTAGGATGCTGCTGACGTTACCGTAGTACCTGATAGGGCAAGAATTGCGCTGAATAGCGGAGTAGTGCTGAGATGACGCATTTTATTCATTTCTATGTCCGTTATAGATGAATTTTTATATTTGGATCATATGGTCTTTCTTAGAGTAACAAGGATTAATAGTAAAGTAACGCTAACATTTCGAAGTCTAACGGTCATGATTTTGTTTTTTTATAGCGTATTACAAGTGCCAATTATTTTTGTAGTCGTCTGAGTGGCTTAGGGCAACCCAGCGAAATAAAACCTACTTTTTGTGGGGTTAAGGCTGATTTTGTTGGGCTAGAGGGCATGTAAAGTTAGCTTCTGTGGTGGTGTTTTCTAAAGGGTTGTCATTGTACCGAGTTAACAGTGAGGGGGCTAGCTGTACCTATTCTTTGCGCTACCGTATTCCTAAGCATGTTCAGGTTTTAGGCTTTCCTTCTAAGGTGGTAAGATCACTAAAAAATTCTGATGGTCTTACTGCTCAGCAGTTTGTGCTGTTCAAAAGAAGGATTATGGAAAAAGTTAGAATGGCCACGGATAGCCGTACATTACGGCGTTAAATTAAGATTGGAATAGCATGCTATCCGTGCTATCATGATTTATGATTGAGTCGTTCAAAGACAAAGCTTCGGAAGATATATTTAACGGCGTTGCTTCAAAGCATGCACGAAAGTCATGCCCTCAAGCCTTATGGCGAATTGCAACCAGAAAACTCGATCTGTTGGATTCAGTGGTAGCCCTTCAAGAGCTTAAGGTGCCGCCGGGTAATCGGCTGGAAGCTTTATCAGGCAGTCGCAGAGGCGAGCACAGTATTCGAATCAATCAACAGTATCGCATTTGTTTCAAATGGGGTGATGCTGGCCCATTTGATGTTGAAATTACAGATTACCATTAGAGGTGACATTATGGTTCGTATACCAACTACACGAGTTCCCACTCATCCCGGTGAGATGTTGCTCGAAGAGTTCTTAGCTCCAATGGATATTACTCAGCGTGAGCTGGCGGATGCCATTCATGTACCCTACCAGCGAGTTAATGAGTTGGTTAATCAAAAGCGTGGGGTTACACCTAGTACCGCTTTACGTCTTGCACGATTCTTCAATGTATCAGCTGATTTTTGGCTTAACCTGCAAATTCGCTGGGATCTATATAAAGCGCAACAATTAGAGCGCGATGAGCTTAAGTCCATTCGAGATTTTCGTCATTGTCAAAAAAGGGCTTAAAAAAACATTGGCAATGTGATCGTTAAAAGCGAGTATCCGAGAGTGTTTTTATTTTCCTAGCCTCTCTAGCTTTCAAAATTCCTTCTTCGATACAAAGCTATAGCAATACTCACCAAGCTGCCAAAAAGCACCGTTAGACTAAATGCACCGATAGCGGGAACGGCTTTAGCATCACCCGCAGAGAGCACGAAGTCTTGCGAAACGATGGTATTAAATTCGAATGTTTCTACGGTATTCGCAGTTCCTAGAGGTTGGTGAGGGACATCAAACTGAATAGAAGATAATTGAGTGTAACCGATATTGGTAACCATAAAATCTCCGCCAGCCAGTGTGCCAGTGTGCTGAATAGAGAAATTACCGCCCGTTCTTGCTCCTTGAAATTCCCGCACTTCGATACCGTTAGCATTTTGTACAGGGTTGAGTGAGACATAGGCTGGGGGGTTAGTACCCCCAAGAGCAACGGTTAAACCGCCAATGACTTGGTTAGCGGGAACCGCTATGCCTGCGCGCGTGGCTACAGCGGGAAAGGCAAAGCCATTGGGAAAGCCTCCCCATGGAGCGCCGCAACCGTTAGCTCCGGG
>JAJRPK010000267.1 GCA_024280785.1 Gammaproteobacteria bacterium | reverse complement strand
TACCTTTTTAAAGAAATTATGCAAACGACAGCTGCGGCAACAACCGTTCTGCTGCTGATAGTAATGAGTGGTCGATTAGCAAAATATCTCGTTCAGGCAAGCGCGGGAGATCTACCTGTTGATGTTGTGTTTTGGGTGGTTTTATTTCGGATTCCAGATTTCTTACCGTTAATTCTACCATTGGGATTCTTTGTCGGAATTTTATTGGCGTACGGTCGATTGTATGTTGATAGTGAAATGGTAGTTATCAGCAGTTGTGGTGCGGGAAAAATACGGTTAATTGTTACTACGATGGTACCGGCAGTTCTTATTAGCGTAGTCGTCGCGTATTTGACATTGCTAGGAGCCCCTGCGAGTTTGCAAAAAGTACAATCCATACGTCAAGACCCAGCCAATTCTCAAGGCCTAGCTATTTTACAAGAGGGCAAATTTCTAGCGCCAAACGATGGCCGTCGGGTGAGCTATGCAGAAAAGCTAAACTCAACGAAAGACACGGTCAACGGAGTCTGGATATTTGAACGTCAGGAGGACGGTAAAGTAACTGTTATTAGGGCTAAAACGGGGCAAGTGACGGGCAGCAGAGGTTTAGGGAATCATTATTTTACGTTGTCACAAGGTGTTGTTTACGAAGGAATTGTTGGAGATAGAGCCTACCAAATAACGAATTTTGAAACCTATTCGCAAAAAATTATAGAACCGAGTCGGGCAGAAAAAATCAAATTGAGAGTCGATGCGATGGACACTTGGGACTTAATGGCTTCCAATGAAGCTAGGCATGTTGCTGCTCTACATTGGCGATTTTCTTTGCCAATTGTTGTTTTGGTTGTTGCGTTGGTCGCGCTGGCATTAAGTAAAACCAATCAACGAAGTGGGCGTTACGTAAAGATGTTACCTGCCATTTTAATTTACCTGTTATACATTATAGCGATAACGGGCGTTCGAAATCTAATAGAAGGCGGAGACTATCCGCCGATATTGATTTGGCTTCTTCACGGTGCTTTCTTTTTATTGGCTATTGGTCTTCTGTTTGCTGAAGATGTCGGTCGGCTGCGATCGAATCTCAAGAGCAAACGACAATCCAGCACTCAGAGGATGCCTACTTAATGATATCGTTAGCGGTTAAGCGGAGTTTGGTTTTTTGTGCATAAAATAGGTGGTTATATTGGTAGGTCTGTTTTTGGGGCCATTCTGCTGGTGCTGTTCTTGGTGATAGTTCTCGACGCTATTGCTGCTATTATCGATCAGTTGGGTGATTTGCGCGGCGATTACACATTTTATCAATCTTTGTTGTACGTGTTATTGACAATCCCCGGCAGTGTTTATGATTACATGCCATTGTCTGCGTTAGTCGGATGCATGATTGCTATGGGTTCACTGTCTAGCAGTAGCGAGCTAACAGTACTTCGTGTCAGTGGAGTATCTGTTTCCAGGTTAGTTTGGTTCGCCTGTAAACCTGCGCTGTGGTTAATTGTTTTCTCTGTGTTAGTGAGTGAGTATGTTTCGCCATATACTGAACGTTGGGCGCAAAGTCACAAAGGAATATTAATGTGGGGTGATGAGCGGACTTTGGCTTCGCGGGGAGGGCTTTGGCACCGAGAGGGTAATACGTTCATGCACTTTAATGTTGTTCAGGCGGGCGGCATTTTACACGGGGTCACGCTGTTTGAATTTGATGATCACGGAGCGATGAAACAGTCCACCTTCGCATCCCGCGCGAGTTATCTATCGGGGAATTGGTTGCTGGAGAGAGGGAGTATAACAATATTTCTTAATAACAGCATTTCTAGTAAACCCTTCCATACTAAAAAATGGGAGCCTGAGTTGACGCCGAAGTTACTCAGATACTTAGCCGTAGAAGCTGAAGATTTATCGTTGACAGGCTTATTCGAGTACGCTCGTTATTTAGAGCAGCAAGAATTAGATGATGGTGCCTATCGCCTAGCGTTTTGGCAAAAATGCTTTCACCCTCTCGCGGTGTTTAGCTTGGTTTTGATTGCACTCTCTTTTGTATTTGGTCCGCTAAGGACCGCGACGATGGGCTTTAGGGTGTTTATTGGAGTCGTGATTGGTATCGCGTTTCAGTTTGCCCAAAACTTATTGGGGCCAAGTAGTTTGATTTATGGGTTTCCACCGATCTATGGAGTTTTATTGCCTATTTTAATCTGCGGGCTGGTAGGATTTACTTTGCTCTATCGTGCACGTTAATGTGAGCGTCAATGCTACAGCTTACTTTGTGTTTATCGTGGAATCTTGTTGAATACGAATGACCTGAGAATTGGATAGTCTATCATGCCATGTCCCTCGATCCTTTCGAACTAACAGTACCAGATAGCCAAGCCCGAGTATGGCCAATGAAAAACTGGCAGCAGCGATTCGAATGAGCGACTGCCTGATTGTTATCGGTTTTTTATCGTTAGATATGAGTTTAATTTTCCAGACCTGCATTCCCAGTGTCTGGCCTGTTGCTCGCCAAAAGTAAATAAAAAACCCTAAATAAACGCTGACAAATACAGGGTAAATTAGCCAGCCAGGGTTGATGGGTTCCAGTTGGGTAACCACATCTCCGGTTTCTATATTTTCTATGCTACTGGTGAGTGGAGGTAAGTCACCTGAAACAGAGACTAAAATGGCGAAATAAACCATAGCTGTGCAGAATAACATTGCCGAGAGTAAAAACGTATCGTACAACATCGCCATTAAGCGCCTTGGTAGAGAGGCAGTTTCAGGTTCTGAGGATTGTTTTACGAGAGTTTTTTGGGGCTGTTGATCTGATGCGTCAGTGCGTTTAATGTGATTCTTTTTTGACATTTGTTGG
>JAJRPK010000266.1 GCA_024280785.1 Gammaproteobacteria bacterium | reverse complement strand
GTCTATTTGCGCATGGGGCACTGAATCGTCTGCGCTGACATTGCCGTTGAAAAGACAAGTCATGGCGAGCAAGGCAAAGGCCACACACGGTAAAGCTCTTGTGTACATAAATACTCCCGCAGTTGGTGCCTGAGGTATTCGAGACAGTTTTCGTTTTCAGGCAGTTTATACATCCTTCTTACTTTTCTTGCCAACGATTATTCCTCCCACGTTATACATCTTTCTTACTTATACCCATTCTAAATTAACTAAAAAAACAGTCTCCAAAACAACGTAAGAAGGATGTATAACTGACTGGCAATCAGAATGATCAGTGTAGTTAAAAGTCCTGCGGCTTTTGCCTCGAAAGAGGGTGCTTTTTACAGAACATTAATAGCAGCATAAGTAAGAAGGATGTATAAATTGGTGAGAAAACACTGCGGTGATTTTGTTGCCGTCTCTGGAAAACCTCAGGACTCCGAAACAACCGCGTCTCGGTCAGATACGGCTATAGTTAGTGGGGGAGGAAGATTGATGCGCCTCTGGCCTACACTTGGCGATACTCGGGCAAATTAAGCGCAAGCTAAGTATTAAAAAGGCTGGTTCGATAAGATGATTGTGACGAGATAACTCACTATCATCGAAACGCACTAAAGGTGTTATACAAACATCGTTGGCACATTGAGGTAGAGTTACGCCATATTAAAACCACGTTCGGATTACTGGCCCAAAAAAATAAATCCAAGTATAGGAGATATATTTTCTATTTTATAGACAAGGAGAGGATAATGGAAAAACTGAAACTACCAAACGGTATGGACTTCTATTTCTTAAATCGAGGAGAATGCTCTTTTTTATACAAAGAAATTTTTTTTGACAGAGTTTATAATAAAAATGGCATCGTAATGGATCAAAAAGAGGATGGATGTATTTTCGATATTGGAGCAAATATTGGAATGTCTGTACTCTTTTTTCATCAGGCATGCCCTAATAGCAATATATATGCGATTGAACCCAGCCCCTCTGCTTTTGAAGTACTTTTAAGTAATGTAAGATTACATGGTATAAATGCCAAAGTATTTAATTGTGCTATATCAGATAAACCCGGAACAGCAGTATTCACTTCTTATCTAGGCAATTCTGCTTTATCAGGGCTTTATACTGACCCTGAAAAGGACAAAGAAACAACTAAAACTTATCTTCTTAATGAAGGTGTATCAACAAATGATGCGGATTCTATTCTTACAAATACTTTTAAAAAAAATGAATCCGAATGTCAAATACGAACATTGTCAGAAATTATTTATCAAGAAGGAATAAAACGGGTAGATCTGTTAAAAATTGATGTGGAAAAAGCCGAAATCCATGTGTTACGAGGTATTGATAACGAACATTGGGAAATTATTGAACAAATAGTCATGGAAATTCATAGTAATGATTTATTATATGAGGCAAAAGAAATATTGAGTTCCAAAGGGTTTCAGTTTTCTATTGAACAAGATCCTTCTTTGAAGAATACTGAATTATATGATTTGTATGCAATAAAGACGGATGGGTAGTTTTTACGTATTATACACTTATCAAAACATGAGAAACTATTAGTGAATAGAAGCAATATTTATCTTTCCTCGGTCGCAGAAGCAATAGGTAATACGCCATTGGTAGAGCTTAATAGATTAACTAATAGCTTGGGCTTAACAGGTAAAATTTTAGCAAAGCTAGATTATTTAAACCCTGGGTTTTCAAAAAAGGATAGGGCTGCTTTACAAATTATTAAAGACGCGAAAAAATCTGGCGAGCTTAAACTTGGGCAAACTGTCGTGGAATTAACCAGTGGTAATATGGGAACAGGTTTAGCAATTGTTTGCCAGATTGAAGGACATCCTTTCATCGCTGTAATGTCTAAGGGAAATTCTGAAGAAAGAGCGAGAATGATGGCGGCTTTAGGGGCGGAAGTTATACTTGTCGAGCAGTTACCTAACTCACAACCAGGACAAGTTTCTGGTGGTGATTTAGAACTTGTAGAAAAAATGACACAACAAATTGTAGAAGAGAGAAATGCCTTTAGAGCAGATCAATTTAAACGAACTGGGAATTTTCGAGCGCATTTTTTACATACCGGGCCAGAATTTATTAAACAGTCAGGTGGTAACATTGATGGTTTTTGTGACTTCGTTGGTTCAGGAGGTACCTTTGCAGGTTGCGCTACAGCATTTAAAGAATATAACCCAGCAATACAGTGCTATATTGTAGAACCAGAAAATGCTGCTGCTTTATCGGGCAATGCTGTAGTGAATCAAAATCATAGTATTCAAGGTGGTGGTTATTCCAAAACAGAACTTGATCATCTAAATAAAAATCATATAGATGGTTATTTGTCTGTTACGGATGAAGAGGCAACCAATGTTGCAAGGTTGTTAGCTCAGAAAGAAGGTATTTTCTCTGGCTTTTCATCGGGGGCAAATGTAGCAGCGGCGATTCAATTATTAAAAACTACTTTACAAGGTAAAACTATTGCCATTACCATCAATGATTCTGGTCTAAAGTATTTAAGCACTGATCTTTGGGCTAATCCAAAAAAAGCAATAAGCTAAATTTTTTTACAATTCCGTTATCCCGGACATGTTCCCGAAGCCGAAATTTTACATCCTCCGATATCCCGGTATGCCTTAGCTAATGTACAGTCGCCACTTTCAATTCTTCTGCGTCCTCTGCCAATCCATCGGCCTTCATGCGTTCATAAGCTTGGTCAAAGCAAATTTGGACAATGATCCAAATTTGCCGGGTGCGGCATACTGACGAGCAACTCACTGAGAATACAGCTGGTTTGGGCAACGAAGATGATAGGCTACCAGATAGTGCGCAGTATAATGCTAACCTTGCTCTTCAATATGACTTTCCTCTTGTTGAGAAAGATGCTTTCGTTCGTGGTGATCTGACAACTGTCGGGGATTACTACGATGATTTACAGGAAGCCGGGCTGGAATTGGGGGAGCACACCACCGTTTACAGGTATGTCCGCACTTCGGGCAGGGAAAGTAAGTACGCGCTTGGCATTACATTGAGGTTTGACTGGTCGGTCTCATCCCCGGCAAGTAATTCAGCCTGCCGGGGATGAGTGCCTCTGGCCTATGCCTGACGATACTCGGGCAAATAGCGATGTACAGGGATGCTTCTGAGGTAGGGTTCATCTTCGACCTTTTTATCCGCCTCCCGCTTGCGTCCGGATTGCTTTGGCTTCTCTACGGATAGCGGCCTAAAGGCTATCAAAGGGGCTCCCTTCTCTGCCCTGTACAAAATCGGTAAGGAGCAGGCTTTGGCAAGCGGTGTCTTTCTGCCAACAACGTTAATATTGGCCCGTTGATGGATAGGGTTCGCAACAACGTGCGCCAGTATTTCATGTTCAGGAAGTGCAGCAAGTAGCTGCATATCCTGCTCAACAATATCACCCCCGCCCTTCTTTTTGAGTTTTACCTGAGCATTATCAATATTGAGCTTGCTAACCTTACGGGTACAGGCCCAGAAAAAACCGACCATTTTCGGGGGGCTATCCAGTAATACTATTTGTCGGCTAGCCTGGATTCGCTGGAATCGCGCCCTGCCCAACTTGCCGAGAGCATGTCGTACCAGCGTATTCACTTTGGAATCTCCGGATATTTTCCCCTTCACCTGTACGTGTACCGACTTTTTATCCATGGCCTGTAATGCCCCTTGCACCCGCTTCTTGGCCGCGTTAAACGCCTCTGCCGCCTGATAGCTCCGCTGCGAGACGGCCATCAAGCCGGGCAAGGAGACGGTCTCATTTTCCTGTTGCCCGTCCACATACTCTACTTGTGTGAGTATACTGATATTGGCCCGGCGGGCATCTGCCGGATCATCATGGCCCAAAGCCCAGGCCGGGTAGTCGGATTCCGCCCGCAGGCATTGTCTCAACTCCGCCAGTGCCGGGTCGAACTCTTCAAAAGCGGCATATAAATTTACCTGTAGAAGTGAATCTTCCATAATTTAGATCCTTCCCCTTATTAAGTAAGAACGTAGTCCGCTGATTGTATATACAGATTATGGGAATACACAAGCCCTGAGCAGTGGCCAGTGTCGAATTATCGCTGGAGAAGAGGGTAAAAGGCTGTGTCCGGTATTTAACGCATCTGTATGCTGCCGGACTTAGCGGTCAACATTTTAGCAAATTCAGCGAAGACACCGTAGGACTGCTGGATTTTGGCGAAAAAGCTGGGAGCCGGTGTGTAATCCACCACGCCTTCTACATCAAATTCTTCTTTTAATACTGTCGTCAAATCAGATAAGCCATCGGCTAACCCCAGTTTCACTGCTTCTGCACCATTCCATAGTTCACCACTAAAGAGAACATCATGCTCTTCTTTGAGTTTGTCGGCCCGGGTTTCCAATACTGCGTCGATAAAGTGCTCATGGGTTTGTTTGAGGATGGATTGCGCCCATGCCATGTCTTCTGCCGATGCCGGCTTGAACATGCTCAAGCGATCCTTTCGCCCTCCTGCGGTGATAGTGCGGCGCTGGAGACCCAGATCCGTATAAAAAGACTTGTTCAAATCAATATGGAAGCCATCCATGCGAGCACCGATGGAACCGATGAGGGTACTGCGGTTGACATAGATAGCCTCAGCTCCGCTGGCAATAAAATAACCGCCGCTTGCAAGCACATCCTCCGCTACCACAATCACGCGCTTATCCGGGTATTGTTGCCGGAGCTGAATGATCCTGTCATGGATGATGGATGATTGTACTGGCGAGCCGCCAGGGGAGTTCATCAACAAGACAACACCTTTGGCGTTTTTATCTTTAAATGCTTTGACTAACGCGGGATTGATGTTAAGGGCAGATATTTTTTCATCCGGGCCAATTTCACCCTGCAAACGCACCATCGCTGCATACTCGCCAATGAAATTGGCAGGGTTCCATATTTGATCAAAGGTGATGTAATAGGTGGAGCCGAGGAAGATAGCAATGGCAATAAATAGTACTCTGATTTTCCTGTATTTAAGATCTTTTTCGTAAAGTGTGAGCAGACGATCAACCATGACGGTGGTGATTTGATCACCCGAGCGCATTCGTCCCTGATATCTTTTCTTTACTTGCTCTTCATCTTCATCAAGTTCTTGCTCATCCCTTGTATGTTCCTCAGCCATTGTATTTTTTTCGTTTCCGGACATAGCCTAAAACCCGGCGCTGAAATACACGAGCACTGTGCTAAACAGCAAAGCGCAGGGGAAAACATAATATTTCAGATGTCGAAACTGACGTTCACTCTTAAGTACCCTCTTGTATTGTGAAAATAAGCGTTCGAATTGTTCATCGCGGTTAATATTCTGACTGAGGTTTCCCGGTGAGCTGCCTTTGTGCATTAGCAATGATTTAGTCATCTGTCTCCGCTTGAGTTTGTGTATCAGCAGATAATATTCTTGCTATCAGGATCTGCTGGAATTTTCTGGTAAGCTGCTGTTGTCGGCTTTGTTCCCCTTGCCGGATCAACATATGAAAAAGAGGGGCTGCTTCGCCTTTTTGCACCTTTGGCAATTCAATCCGATCTGACTCCGTCTCGATAGTCTCAATGGAAATACAGTTTCCTGTTTCCGTATATACCCGCAGTCCCTTTGTAGCGGATTCCAGTGGTTTTTCGATCAAGATCGCTCGCTGTTTTTTTTCATGCAACCATGACTGCACTTTAAACAGAACCGTTAATGTCGTCCGCTCAGCCCCGGATGTAACGGGAAACAAAGTACGCTTGTCGTATACAGGCAAACGACTGACTGTAACCGGCTCGAACCAATGCCTTCTGCTGCCTGATTCGGCGATTTCAACCATCACCAGGTAGGGGCCGGGACAATCCGCATCAATGCAAACAGGTGAGTCGAGCTTGATATTGCTATTGAGATCAATTTCCACTGTCCTGCCATGTCGCCGGTCTTGATAGATCATTTTTCCATCTTGAAAACTGTCTATCGTGGTAAAAAGCATCCCGATACGTCCTGTATCTCCATTTTGTTTACGCAGGGCATTGATCAGGATCATCATCCGCCCAGGGTGGGTAATGACCAATTGTTCATTCAATGCCTGTTTACCTGTTTGAGCCTGAATAAATTCTCTGGCCCGCGCATACAGTGCCTTTAAATCAGCAAAGGGCTGCATTGCAGGATCATGGGCATAACGGGCCAATTGCAATTCTTCGATCAATACCGCCAACAGGTGGCTGATCGTAGATTGTGAGTGTCTTTCACGTTTTTTCCGCAAGGGGTTTTCAACCTGTTTGAAAGGGCAGGTTTGCGTATGCAGCGGCCTACCGGACAGACGGACTAAAGTATAAATGTCCGTGAAACTCCGGCGAATACCCATCACCGGTGCTTTACCGTGTATGCTCCGGCAATCGCATTCAAGCCACTGCCGATCATGCCATGCTTTTCGCAACAATCGCTGGGCGAGATCATTGTCCACTTTCGAGGCAGATCTCTCACCGGTAAAAACACAGCGCAGGGCATCGCTCTGTGTGATTGACAAGTCACTGTTATGGCTGATCATGTTGCGCTTGTCTTGCGTAACCAGTCGCATATCTTTGTCTCCGGCAACTAATGAAAAAGCAAGGTTTCATGCGCCTCAGTATACATAGCGGATCGACGGGAATAATGGCGAATGATTGGCAAAATGACACATCATTAAACGCAATTTCCGCTAAGTGCCCTTGATCTGGCTTATGCTTGTTAATACATCGAAAAGAAGCGCGAAAAACAACAGCTTTAAGCGTGTTCAATAGAAGATATCTTCTGCATATTGAGCTTCCCTACGTGATAATCGGGAGGGATCATGCTGAATACATTAATCACACGGTTTTATTTGTTTTTATTAGTCGGGCTCTATGCTTGCCAGCCGGCATTCGCGCAAAGTAACAATGAGTGGATGTCGAATAAGGCCAGCGCTTTTCTGCAAGCCCGTGTTAACAATACGATCCACTGGCAAGCCTGGTCAGAGGCTGCCTTCGCCCAGGCACGCCGTGAGCAAAAACCGCTGTTCGTTTCCATCGGACACCAGCGCTGTAGCTGGTGTGAGGCCATGAACAAGGGCGCGTTTGCTGATATGGAAACCGGTGCCTACATGAATGCACATTTCATTAATATTCTGGTTGACAGTGATATGCACAGGGACATCAGCCGGGCCATTGAATCGTTTTACCAGGAAGCAAAAGGCCTTAGCGGATTTCCAATGAATATGTGGATGACACCTGAGGGTATTCCCTTTGTCACCCGATTTTTTCTCGATACAAAGGCACAGTCTTCACATGAGTCGCTGTTATCGGTGGCCAGAGGTATCAACAAAGAATGGAAAAATAACGCGCACATTATTAATACCAAGGCACAAGCGCTCAAAGTTTTTTTGGAAAAGAAACGGGCAGAAAAACAAAAACAAATTTTTCCTGTCACCGCGAAGACAATAGAAGATTATCAAAACCGTCTCGGACGCAGATATCTATCCGGACAGCAGTTGGACATTGACAATTTAGCCTATGTTGATCCCGCAACGCTTTACTTTCTACTAAACTCCAATGACGAAGGTGCTTTACTTGCCCTGACTATCCTGGCGAAACTCTCTAACAGCGCTCTTTATGATCATCTGGAAGGGGGCTTTTTCAAAGCAGCGCTGGATACTAACTGGTTAAAACCGGTGTTTGAAAAAGATCTCATTACACAGTCCTTGTTGGCGGATGTTTATATTACAGCCTGGCAAAACTCTGCCCATGAGCCTTTCCGGCATATAGCAGAGTCAACAATAAACTTTGTATTGAAAGAACTTGCCTCCGGCTCAGGTGGGTATTACGCCGGTTTCAAGGAGAAAGAAGACAATGCTGCTGCCGGGTTTTATGTCTGGAATGTCAAACGCCTGCACGCAGCTTTGCCGCATCCAATTGATCGTGATCTTGCCAAACAGCGTTATGGTTTTGTCGTCAATCATGCGAGTGATTTTTCTTCACTGCATGTGAGGCGCAGTCTTGAATCGCTCTCGAAAATTTTTACGCTGTCTCCGGTCGAAATCAAACGACAAATGGGAGACATAAACCAGGCGTTGTTGACCCACCGCCGATCCGATCCGGCACCAACATTAATCCGGGAGATTCACCCCCTTGGCAATGCTTTGTTTTTACGCACTCTGGCAAAGGCAGGGGAGACCTTGCAGAGCAAAACCTACCGTGATATTGCCGAAACTTTAGCAGAAAAACTGACCCGGACGGACACCCCCGTGCATCCCCTCAACCAGCGGCAATACGCTGCCTTAATCAGCGGTTTATTGGCAACTTATTCAGCAAATGGTCAACAAAAATGGTTGCTCAAGGCAGATGATTTAATGGAGCAACAGATCACCCGGCTTTGGGATCCTGATCAGGGTTGCTTTAATGATTACGAAGATGCGCTGTGGTTATTGACCTGTAATTTTGACGATGGACATACCATTGCCGCATCTTCACTCAATCTGGAAAACCTGTTTATCCTGCATCATGAATACAACAATAGCAGCTATCTACGCTACGCAATGACGCTGGGAGCCAATGCCATTGACAGCGCCGAAGGTCAGCTTAAACAGATCCCTTATGCACTCATGCTTTACGCGCCCTTGCTAAAATCAGGGCAGCGAATAAGCCTGATCACTCACAAAGGCGCGCACTGGCAAGCAAGGTAATGGTGCCATCGGCAGCATCCGATTCAACTTCCTGATCCAATACATCCGCTTCGAAAATCATACTCACAGTGTATGAGCCTCTGCCATACAGGATAACCCTGTTGTTGGATGGGGCTTTAGTGTATGAGTCTCTGCCGTACGGGACTTTCCCGCAAGAGCGGAAAGCCGGTTTTGATTGATAACCCTCTAGCGTTTATTTATTGTATGGTTTTGTGCAATACTCTGCTCATATCAGTACATCGTGTTTTAAAGGGAATAATCAGAATTCGCACACGGCTCATGAAATATACGAGCTGATACAGAATTCGATTAGATTAAATACACAAACATACCTTTAATAAATTTAAAGGTAGCCGATAACCCTGGCATTGCTTACCGGGGAATAAATTTACTGTGAAAAATTACGAACGGATTCTGAAAAATCTTCCAGACTTACCTCCACTGCCGGTCTCGGCACGCATGATCACTAAAATGATTGAGCGGCCGGACTGTAACTTTGCTGAGGTGACAAAGATACTGGAGAAATGCCCGTCGCTGGTGGCAAGGCTGCTCAGGTGCGCTAACAGATCCTTGTTTTACGGTCAAAATAAAATAACCAGTGTCAAAGGTGCCATTGCTAAACTGGGATTTCCGATTACCTGCAAGCTGATAACGACGGCTGTGTTTTCCGAGTATTTTGACACCAAACGCTGTCCGGCATTCCCTATACATGCTTATTGGAACCGCTCTCTCTGGTTGGCAACGGCATCACGCAATCTGGCGCGAAACCGTCCGGAGCTGAGTAAGCAGGAGAGGGAGGCAGCATATACCTGTGCCTTGCTTGCCAATATCGCTGTGCTTGCGCTTGCCCATGTATTACCGGAGCGACTCAACTCCGCCATGGACAAAAACATTGATATTGAAGATTGGTCGCAACTTACTATGGCCACAGGAATAAACCTGCAAAAAGTAACAATCCAACTGCTGGATGGAGCCTGGAGATTACCCGGGATTATTTCTGATGTTGCAACACATTTATATAGCGGAGCGGAGGGCAGTAATTACCCGCATCTGCTCGCCCTGCTAAATGATTTACGGGAGTATTACAAAGCACATTTTACTGATGCTCACCATAAGCCAGTCTATTCAATACTGTCTAACACGGAAGCATATCAGACAGTAAGTGCAGAGGAACAGAAAACCCTTGATAAACTGACGGCAATGCTCGCCTATGAAAATGCAAAAAAATACGATGGCGTGACCTGATTGATTGGCACAACCCGGTATTTGGCAAACGGTTATCACGGGGCAAATCCGGGATCCATTTCTTCCGGAGAAAAGAAGAAAAGCTGTGTGGAATGATAGTGACCGCGCTAAAGCTTTGTTTTCAAGTGTATTTTTAATTCGGTGGCCCTGCTTCCAGGCATAGCGATGGACTCACCTGAGTGAAAGTGCTATATTTCCAGTGCATTATAATCGCATGGGATCTGTATAAGTAGAAATAGGCTGGGTAGTCGGCCCTGAATAACATTCAATCTGCTGAAAAACAAAGATCCTGCAAGATGAAATGCGCAAACGCTTCCAACGACGTGCCGCGATAGAGTCCGTAATTGGCCACTTAAAATCCGATCACCGACTACAATCGAAACTTTTTAAAAGGGTTGACAGGCGACCAGATCAATCTTCTAATGGCTGCTGCCGCATTCAACTTCAAGAAGTGGATGCGGGAAGTCTATTTTTGGCTTGCGAATATCAAGCAGATGTTTGCTTGGATAATCAGCCCGACAGAGCAATGGCAACATAGTCATTGAATATGGTTTTTTCTGGATCGACTAAGTATTTCATGTCCAATAGCGCAAAAAAGTCGGATTTCAGTCAGCTAATTTGCTTCAGCTTTTACAAAGGCTGGAGGGTTATCAACAACCATTATAAAAATTATCTGCCCGAAGGAGTAACGCCGCAACAAAGTTATATTCTTGAATCCTGCCATGAAACCGAAGGCACTACGGTAAGCAATATTGCCGAGCAGATAGAAACCGACCAGTCGGCAATTTCAAATATGCTCAAACGCATGGAGATGTCCGGCTTGATAACAAGGGAAGTGCAGCCGACCAACCGGCGTAAAACCAATGTCTATTTGACAACCGAAGGTATCAGGCTACGGGATGAGATCAGAGCATTAATGACAGAGGCGGATCGGGTGTTGACCCGGACATTAAACAAGCAGGAAAAGACCAGTTTAACCCGGATTGTTAACAAGCTAAGAGAATTGGAATTAAAAACCAAGAACGAGTCGGCCGGGTAACGACAATGACGAGGGCATTTAAAATTCTGTCTCGGTCTGCCGACTTCATTCATGAAGTCGAATCTATGGCCGGTACAACGAGTTAAGCTTTATATTGATTCATTAAGTGGGCTGGTATCAGGATCACGTATTTATAATGAAATATTAAATCTGGCTGACATGTATGTGCCGTTGTCGTCATAATAACCGCTTAGATCGACGCTGCTGGTATCATTTAATCGCCATGAATACTGCAACGCCGTTCTTAATTGATGGTTTTTACGATCATAAAGCATAGTCAATAATCCATTGCTTCCCGCTATGTCATTGCCTAACCAGCGAACTCCCAGCATTGCTGCACAAGCGAAGGCGATCTGCTCACAACGGCTATCATGCAAATATTCCACTAACAGGGAAAAATCTACCGCACCATTCAAGAGTACTGCATAGCTGTATTCAATTCCTGCAACGGCGGCGCTTGCTTTACCATAGGAACTATTCTGTAATAGTCCTTCCACTTTCAGCAGCAAGGATTCATCGGTCAACTGCGCATCCAGTGTCAGCCGGGTGACCTCGGGATAAGGATCAAGTGTGTTGGTTTTAAGACCAGCGAAAGGCTTTCGGCTGACACCCTGATACAGTGCCAGCCCCAAATCGACTTGGTCGATCACGCTGGCTAAGCGAATTGCGCCAGATATTGGAAAGCTGCTTCTGTTGGTTTTTTCACGGCCTCCGACTTGATATGTTTGCCTGCTGCATTGAAATTGCGTAAAAGTATGTTTGTCATAGATGTCATTGCGAGTCGCTGTATCGTCCGATACAAGCGTGTCGCCGGTATACGGTAGCTTTCGATAGCAGGGCAACACGTAGAAAGACAAAGTATTGCCGATGCTCCGGTAATCGACTTTCAGCATCGCCTGAGATAGCCTTGAATCACCAAAAACGTCAAACCGGTAAT
>JAJRPK010000265.1 GCA_024280785.1 Gammaproteobacteria bacterium | reverse complement strand
ATCCCACGCTGAACAGTCTCCAGGCGCACCCGCCAATTAAGGTCAGACTGCTCCAGCTCTCGAAGCAAAAGAAGATACTTCTGTTTCCAGTGCTCATTGCTATCGATTTCACTCACGGGGCTGCTCTCGAGATAAGTTTTCTAGCTATACCCAGCAGGTATTACTCAGAACTATTGATTTTTTAGCTGTCGTTCAGGAGGTGACGCACCGAGGTGCTGCTCGTTTCTGGCATGAGACAGCTCAATTTGCTTTTGTCGCTCAGCAAAACGTGTCTTCTGATCTACAGTCAAATAATCGTAACATAAGTGACAGCATACGCCCTTTTGATAATATGGACTGAGCATTTGCTCTTTGGTGATCGGATGACGACAGCCATGGCACTGATCGTAAGAACCAACATTTAGATCGTGATCTACCGCCACGCGATTGTCAAATACAAAGCACTCTCCCTCCCACAGGCTATCTTCTTTGGGGACTTCTTCTAAGTATTTTAAAATCCCGCCTTTTAAGTGATAGACCTCTTCAAACCCTTGTTGCAGCAAATACGCCGTCGACTTCTCGCAGCGGATGCCGCCGGTACAAAACATAGCAACTTTTTTATGCTTCGTCGGGTCAAGATTATTCTTAACATACTCGGGCATCTCCCTGAATGTTTGCGTATGTACGTTAATAGCACCTCGAAAACTACCTATATCAATTTCGTAATCGTTGCGTGTATCAATTACCGTCACTTCGGGATCTGATATCAGTGCGTTCCAGTTTTGCGGTTCAATGTGATGCCCTACTAATGTATTAGGGTCGATTCCGCCCACCCCCATTGTAACGATTTCTTTTTTTAATTTAACTTTCATCCGGTAAAACGGCATAGCTGTATCGAACGATTCTTTGTGTTCTATATCGAGAAAGCGTGGATCACTCTTAAGGTAGGATATCACGCTGTCGATAGCCTCCCTCGACCCCGCAATTGTTCCATTTATGCCCTCTTCGGCTAAGAGCAAGGTTCCCTTTACCCCCGCTCCGGTGCAGCACTCATACAACGGCAATCGTAATTCAACGTAATCAGCTAACGCCACAAACTTATACAGCGCGACGACCACTATCGAAGAGTCTTTAGAATCCGACATAATGTATTCCATTTTCTAAAATTTGATTAGGAATCATCTTTACTGCCCCCTAGACATTGGGGTGAAACCGGTGCCATTCCCATTTTTTCTTGCCATTCTTGTTCCGTATAGGTATGGAGCGCCAAGGCATGCACACCCTCGGCTAACTCACCACTTAGCGCTTTGTAGACCATTTGATGTCTCGCCACCGAACGTTTAGCGTGAAAAACAGCTGCCACCACTATCACCTTAAAATGTGTTTCTGAGTTCACCGGTACCGAATGCATGTGACTTTCGTTCACAACCTCGAGGTGGACAGGTGCCAACTCAGATTCTAGTTTACGGGTAATTGAAGACTGAATGATCACCGTGATTGTTCCTGCTGATAAGTTGATAATCCCAGCCTCCATTCTCGATATTGGAGACAAGATGTTGCTGAAAAGGGAAAATGGACAAACTGAAAATAATTGCCTTCAAGCCGACCATTAGCAATGTTAACCCAATTGTAGGGTGTTTTCAGTCTCTCACATTGATTCCAATCAACTGTTTAGCCAATCAAATGACTGAAACTCATTAGATTCTCGCGATTGAAGACTGCTTTGAAAAATAGCTCGCATTAGCAGGCTCTAATGCGTACTCCACAATTATTTCGGTAAGTAAGCTACTACGCCCCAATTCGGCCATACACTCAGACATAAAAAACGGCCCAGCAGGCCGTTTTTTATGTCTGAGCTTTGCTAATACATCGCCATTCCCGCAAGGAACAATTAAAGAAACAGTTCGCCAGACTTAGCGCGATCTTCTAATAATGAAGGAACGGAAAAAGCATTACCGTACTTACTCTCTAACTCTTTTGCCCGCTCTACAAACTCGGCCAAACCGTAGGCATTGATCGCCTGTAATACGCCACCAGTTTGTGCCGGAAAACCAATTCCCATAATAGATCCAATATTTGCATCCCCTACATTGATGAGTATTCCTTCTTCTAAACACCGCACCGCTTCTAAGCTCTGGCAGAAACTAAGTCGATCTTTAATGTCCTGATACGGTATCTTAGTAAATCCATTAGGGGCATAGGCTTCTTTTAAACCCGACCAAATGTGCTTTTTCTTGCCTTCGGGGTATTCATAGTAGCCACCGCCCTTAGCTTTTCCTTTGCGGCCGAACTCATTGACCATCCGATCTATCAATTTAAATACAGCATTTTCATCCCATTCCTTACCTTGAGCTTCTGTATCTGCCTTGGCTTGCAGACCATTTTTATAGGCCGTTTCTTGGCTTATTTCATCAATAGCGCCCAGCGGCCCTATCGGCGAACCATTGTCTCGCGCCGCTGACTCAATAAGTACAGGATTGACCCCTTCAGTAACCATTAATGCACCTTGACTCACGGTTGTGCCAATGGTTCGGGACGTGAAAAATCCAGGCCCGTCATTAACCACGATAGGCATCTTGCCTAACTGCTGCGCTAAATCAAAAGCCTTTGCCAAAGCTTCTTTCGATGTCGCTTTGCCGCAGATGATTTCGACTAAGGGCATTTTCTCAGCTGGAGAGAAAAAATGCATACCAATAAAATTAGCCGCTCGACTACTGGCCTCGGCCAATTCGGTGATCGGTAAAGCTGAAGTGTTAGATGCAAAAATTGCGGTATCTGCAATCACTGCCTCAGCATCTTTAGTCACAGCTGCTTTAATGCCACGGTCTTCAAAGACCGCTTCTATGACTAATTCACAATCAACTAAGTCATCGTAGCTATCCGTAGGGTGAATGCGAGACAAATATTCAGCGGCTTTTTCATCACTAATACGTTTATTCTTAGCGTACGATTTCTCGGCGTAAGCTTTTCCCTTGTCGGCATTTTCTTGATTAATATCCTTTAAAACTACGTCTAAGCCTTTTTGTGCTGCCGTGGTGGCCAGGCCTGCCCCCATTTGCCCAGCACCAATAATGGCAATTTTCTTAAACGTGGTTCGTTCAATATCAGCGGGACGACTGACCCCTTTATTTAATGCTTCCATCTGTAGAAAGAACGTCGTCATCATATTTCGAGCGGTCTGATCTAACAGCAGGCTCAACATGTAACGGCCTTCAATTTTCTGGGCGGTGTCAAAATCGACTCTTGCGGTATCGGTCACGCAGGCATAGATTGCATTTTGCGCTGGCATTAAATTCTTTGTCTGCGCCATCGTCGCTGCGGGCCCAAAAAAGATAAACCCCTGATTGGCGTCATCATCTGGCAATCCGCCAGGAATCTGATAGCCGTCAATATCCCAAGGTTGCTTTGCTTCAGGGT
>JAJRPK010000264.1 GCA_024280785.1 Gammaproteobacteria bacterium | reverse complement strand
TTGCCGTGCCGCACGATGCGCGAGAGCCTTGTCAATTTGTGATAACGGCTAAGCCCTCAACGACTCACTCCACGATTCATTCAGCGATGGAGAAGCGTTTAGGTGTGCTGACGGATTTAGGGAGTTATACCCCTCATGTTCTTCAGGCATATGCAGATTGTGATGCCATGGTTTTAGAATGTAATCACGATGTATCAATGCTTCGAGCAGGGAAATACCCTCATTCAGTAAAACAAAGAGTTCTGGGGGATTGGGGCCACTTAAGCAATGAACAGGCGGGTATGTTTTTGGCAAGTCTAGACCATGACAAAATTCAGTGGTTGGTTGTCGCGCATATTAGTCAGCAGAACAATACACAGGCCATGGCGTTAGAAGCAATGCGAGAAAACTTTCCACATCATGAGCGTATATTGGTTGCGGATCAGGCGTTAGGTTTCGATTGGTTAGAAGTTGTTTAAAGGAGTTCTATCCAGGGAGTGCTGCTAGGTGAACCAGCAAAATAGAGCTATAAAAAAAGCAAAGCAGAATAAGGTGATGGCGAGAATGACCGCCATTTTCTCGCGGCGCAGGCTGGGCGATCAACTGACACTTTTGGTTGGTTTGGGTGTTTCCATCATGGTGCTCAGCGTATCAATAGGCACCTCTATTCTTATCAATAAATCCCTGACTAACAGTTTTTATCAAAATGGGATGCACATTGCGGCGGTGCTGGCGGAGCAGAGTGCACTTCCGGTACTATTGGGCAGTCCCGAAGGAGCAAGACAGGCTCTTGAAGTCGTGCTGGCATTTCCTAGCGTGACTCAAGTGGCGATATATGAAGCGAATAATAGTTTACTGGCTCAATCTGGTGAGATCTTCGCTTGGAAAACCCAGATATTGGATAGAAAAGGTTCGAATGAGCTAGCGTTTTTAGAGCACGATAGCAGGAAGTATTGGCAGTTTTTAAGTCCTGTCTATTCCGATAGTGCCGAGCCAGAGCTGGAGGACCTAGAAGCTAATAGGAAACAAGAGAAAGAAATAGGCGTTGTGAGGGTGCTTATTTCTAAAGATGAACTCTACAGTGCAAGAAATAATATAATTTTGGGCAATATATTTGTCTCGTTGCTGCTGGCTTCTGTGCTGGCGTTGGCGCTGAACGGCTTAAGCGGTGCGCTAACTAAACCGTTAGGGGTATTTGTTGACACGATGATAGCGGGGGCAAGAGGAGAAGAAACTAATCTCCGTGTTGATCTTTCTGGCTCAAAGGAAATACGGCAGCTAAGTAACGCTTTTAATTCGATGATGCAAGTTTTAGATGAGCGAGAGCTTGAATTGGCTACGGCTAGAGATCAGGCTTTGGATTCAGCTAAGTTAAAAGCTGAATTTGCTGCCAATGTGAGTCATGAAATTCGAACTCCGTTGAATGGAATTCTAGGAACGTTAAATTTATTGAGAGACGCGGATTTAAACACGGACCAACAAGAGCTTATCTCTTTGGCTGAGTCATCGAGCGAGGCGCTGATGATTTTAATTAACGACATCCTCGATTTTTCACGATTGTCGTTAGACCAGTCAAGCTTAATCAATACCGAATTCGATTTGCATCAATTGCTCGAAGAGCTTGTGTTTTTGCATGCGCAATCGGCCGATGCAACAAAGATCGATGTGCTTTTGTGTTTCGAAGTGGATCTTCCTTATTTAGTTGAATCTGATCCCAATAAATTAAGGCAACTATTAAATAACCTGATTAACAATGCCGTCAAGTTTACCGACTCAGGTTCGGTGACGATAGCGGCAAGAAAAGAGACTGATGCGGAAGGCAAATTGTGGATTCGTTTATCTGTAAGCGATAGCGGTATAGGCATATCAGAAAAAGATCTGCGAACGATTTTTATGCCCTATGCTCAAAGCGATGGCTCTATGAGCAGAAAATACAGCGGTACCGGGTTGGGATTGGCAATCTCAGATAAGCTAGCGGAATTATTACATGGTGATATAGGCGTTTTTAGCGAGCCGGGAGTAGGTAGCGAGTTTTACGTGCGTATCCCTTTTTCTTATCGAGCACATTATAGCAGCGAACGATTTTCTATACCTTCGGGTTTTTCCGAATCAATCGTTGTATATGGCAGTACTGAGCCGATACGAGAAGCCTGTAAAAACCTATGCGACTTGCACCATTTGCAGTCTACAATTTTTAGCGAACTTAGCTCACTAGAGGAGCATTTGTCCCAAGCAGATATGTTTGAAGGCTCTCCTCTATTGATGTTCTACTTGTCTGCCAACGATGATCCTTTATTCCTGTGGGATGCATTAGAGGGGTTGATAGAGCGGTATTCTGTGGAAGCCATCGTCATTTCTCGAGAGAAGATGGAGCAAAGGTTTGTCGGTCAGAATGTTTCGTTTTTCCGGCCACCGTTGAGAGACAGTGTGTTGAAAGCGACAACATTGCGAGGGGTGAATGGTGACGAGGGTGAGAGTGGCGCCAAGTCGGCGCGTTATAGTAACACCTTGTTCGCCAGCAGTACGGTATTGCTGGTGGAAGATAATATTGTGAATCAACGGGTCGCTAAAGCTATGTTAGAGAAGTTGGGTTGTAATGTCGTGGTGGCAGAAAATGGCATAGAGGCACTTGAACAAGCGGAGCGGAATGATTTCAATCTAATCTATATGGATTGTCAGTTGCCGAGAATGAACGGTTATGATGCGACGCGTGCGATCCGGCGCTTGGTGGGTAAAAATCGACATGTGCCCATTATCGCCATGACAGCCAATGTGGGTCAGCAAGATCGAGCTCACTGCTTTGATGCCGGGATGAACGATTTTCTTGGCAAGCCCCTAAGGTTGGATGACATTGCAGCAGTTACCGTAAAGTGGATAAGTGTAAAAGGCGATGATTTTTCTTAATCTAATTGATGCTTACTCCATTCTATGAGTAAGCAGGCGAGCACTGATAATTTTGTTGTTTTCGATGGAACTATTGTAAGCGAGTCAGTAGCGCATGCTTTGGCGAGTAAGCTCGGGTTTGGCATATTATTGGCAGATCAAGCTAAGTTGAAACCGGACGCGCTACGACTGATTCAGAGTAATAGTCAATGGCACATCCATATGCCTAACACAAAGGCAGTTGCGTCCGTAGATTTTGATGTGCAAAAATTTTCTCTGCGATTGAGGCGCGCTAATTTGTACCGGGAACGAGTTGTTCGCGCTGTCGTTGGTAGAGCTAAGGTTGGTAAAACTGAGAAACAAGAACCGCTAACAGTATTAGATGCCACGGCAGGGTTTGGTATCGATGGGTTCCTATTGGCGGCTGCAGGATGCGAAGTTACTATGATTGAACGAATTCCATTACTGGTTTTTCTGTTGGAAGAAGCGCTCCAGCGAGCGGGAGTTTCCCCCAATAATATTTTGGCAGATGCAGCGAGTCGTATTCAATTGATTGGGGGGGATAGTTTGGCGGAAATAAACTGTTGGAAGTTAGACTGCCCTGATGTCGTGTACCTCGACCCTATGTATGATGAATCTACAGATTTAGAGAGTGTACAAAATGATGTGCAGAGTGAGCAGCGTCAAATGGAAGGAAAGACTATGGAATCTGAAAAACACAAACACAAAGGATTAAAAAAATCGGCTGCGGTAAAGAAAAATATGGCTTTGCTGCAATACTTAACGGCAAGCACTAACACGACAGCTAAAACGGCAATTAGAGAGACAGCTAAAACGGCAATTATAGAGACAACTAAAGCGAAAAGGGAAAGTAATGATGATTTGATGAATTCAGCGCTGGCGCTAGCGAAGAAAAAAGTAGTAGTAAAGCGTGCCCCGGGAGCTCATTGGCTTGGCGGAGTTAAACCAAGCTCGACATTGGAAGGCAAGGCCGCTAGATTTGATGTCTACGCACTGTAGCAGTATTTATTTTCGCAGGCGAATTAACCCTTCTTGTACCGCCGAGGCAACCAGTTCACCTTGCCGATTAAAAATTTTCGCTCGACCCATGCCTCGGCCTCCCACCGTAATATCGCTGCTTACTTCAAAAAGTAGCCAATCATCCATTCTAAATTCTTGATGTATCCACAATGCATGGCTAAGAGTAGCGGCCATAACATTCGGCATTAGTGGTATTAAAGCGTGAGGGTTAAAGGCCGATACCAATATAGGATTATCGGAGGCGTAAGCTAGCAATTGTTGGTGCACTGAGTAGTCATTCGGCAGTAAACCGGAGCTTTTAACCCATACCAGATCTTTTGCTGCCTTGATTTTGGGGTTAGCGAAATCAATGGGATCGACGTAGCGAATATCAATGGGCCAACCGTAAGAACTAGTTCTTCCCAAAGCGGCAAAATATTCCTCCACTCGCTCTTGTTCAGACCGGAGTGTCTCAGGCGCTGCGGCGATTGGCATAGTGGTTGCGTGGCTAAGTCCTTGCTCGGGTTTTTGGAAAGAGAATGTGGCAGTAAATATCGCTTTATTGTGCTGTTTGGCGGTGACGTAGCGAGTCGCAAAAGAACGACCGTTTCTAAGCGCATCGACCTCATAGTCTACGGTTACTTGCAGATCGCCTGGACGTAAAAAATTTGCTTGCATAGAGTGCAAAACAAAGGGTTCTTCAACGCTTTGCTGAACGGCACTAATTGCTTGAGCCATTACTTGGCCTCCGTATATTCGCTCGCCTGAATCGTCGGTAGCGATGCCGCGGTAGACACTAATTTGATCGCGAGTTGAGATATGTGCTAGCTGAAAAGACTCAACTACAGTAGCCAAACCGGTGTGCATGAGTAAACCTCGATGATTGATTGATTGATTGATTGATTGATTGATTGATAAGCTGCTTTTAAGCTCAGAGAAAATTGACCTTTTGGAGCATTAACTTGCACATCGATATAAGTGATTTTATATGCAATGGAAAGTCATTGATTCGCTTTGTTATGATGGCGACCTATCGGCATAAGCGCAATCGCGAAAAATGTCTAAAAAGAGAACTGAATGAGTCGCCAGTCAAGATATTTTTGGGTTCAGTTTCCTAAGGAATTAACTTATAGCGATTGTTTGAATTGTGACATTTTATGTATGCGTACCGACAAATATTTTTCAGTTATAAAATAGAGAATTTAATATTGAAATTCTGGGGTATTGCTATTCTACAGGCTTGGCAAGAATGAAGCTTGGAATTGCCATAGATTGGGAAGCAAAAAAAATACGTGTGCCTGTAGAAAAAATTCAGTTAGCAGAGTCGTTAGGTTTCGATTCGATTTGGTCTGCCGAAGCCTACGGGAATGATGCGTTAACACCACTGGCTTATATAGCTGCGCGCACTCAACATGTTCGACTTGGGACTAGTGTTGTTCAGATATCAGCGCGCGCGCCTGCAGCCACGGCAATGGCATTTAATACTTTGGATCAATTGGCTGGAGAAGGGCGGGCAATATGTGGTTTGGGTCTATCCGGCCCTCAGGTTGTGGAAGGTTGGTACGGTCAAGCTTGGGATAAACCCTACGATCGAATGAAAGATTCTGTTGCGATCATTAGAGCGATTTTTCAACGCGCGGGGCCGGTTGAATATCAGGGGGAGGCGGTAAGTCTTCCCTACCGAGGCGATGCCTCCGAAAAGTCGTCGCGGCAGCCTAGCGATCGCTATGGAAAACCGTTAAAGTCTATTGCTCACACAAATCCAAGCATTCCTATATTGCTGGGAACAGGTAGCGAGTCTATGGTAACTCTTACCGGAGAAGTTGCCGAGGGTTGGATTCCCTTTGGCTTTGCTCCCGGCGATATGGCCATTTATGGCCCTTGGCTCGCCAAGGGTTTTGCGCGGGCAGGCAACGGTAAAAGCTTGGCGGATTTTGAAATTTACGCTCCCTGTATTGTAGCCTTAACCGATGATGTTGAGACAGAGTTGAAAAAACAAAAATCCGTGGCGGCTTTTTATATCGGTGGCATGGGGCATGAAAAAATTAACTTTCATAAGGACCGTATGATCCGGGCAGGCTATCGAGAGGTTGCGGATACTGTTCAACAGTTATTTCTTGAAGGTCGTCGCGATGAAGCCGCTAAGGCTATTCCCGATGAATACATTGATAGAGCTGCGTTGATTGGACCTGTTGATCGGATTCGACAAAGACTTAAATTATGGGAGGGATCAGGGGTCAGCGGATTAATATTACACGGTGCAGATGCAGCGTTGATGCGAGTCATTGCTGATTATTTTCAAGGCTGAATTACACTAAACCATATTGCTTTATGGCAGTAGGTGGCGTCCAGCCAATTTAGCAAGGGTCGATATAGTTTTACGGCAAAAAAACTTTTATTTGGAAGAAATTATTGTGGCAGATGGCATAGAAAATAAAGCAGAAAATCAATCCAACGATATTCCAGAAGACTGGAGAATATTGTTAGATGAATTCAATCAGCGGATTACCTATGGTCGATCAATGGGTGGTGATGAAAAATTAGCTAAGCGAGCGGCCGCAGGCAAGGCCAACGCCAGGCAGATGATCGATTCCCTGGTGGACCAAGACAGTTTTATGGAGTTGGGTACATTGGTCGGTAGCATGAGTTATCACGGTGAAAAAACTACGCCCAGCGATGCTTTAGTAGGGGGCTTGGCTAAAATTAATGGCCGATCTGTTGTCGTGGGAGTGGAGGATTTCACCGTGATGGGAGGTTCGATTGGTCACGGAACAAATGCAAAAAAACTGCGATTGAGCCGTTTAGCGTTACAAGAACGAGTTCCCTTCGTGAGTATTCTTGAAGGGTCGGGAGAACGAACCACCAACGCTTTATCCCGGCACCCTTATGCACCAGGTGATATGCAAGCAATGGCCGAATTGTCCGGGATTGTGCCGACAATATCACTGGTTGTTGGGCCGTCGGCGGGACATGGGGCGATTACCGGTATGCTGACAGATTTTATTATTATGACCGAAGACTCTTGCATGTTTGCCGCCGGACCGCCCTTAGTTGCCGCAGCACTGGGTGAAAACGTATCGAAAGAGGATTTGGGAGGAGCACCTATTCATACTGTGAAAAGTGGGGTCGCCCATAACATGGTAAAAGACGCCGAAGAAGGGTTTTCGTTGATAAAAAATTATCTCTCCTTCTTACCCGCTAGTGCTTACGCGACTACCCCAAAGCAACATAATAAGCAGGCCGCGCCCAGAACTTTGGATAAAATTTTGACCATTGTTCCCAGCGATGATCGGGTGGCGTACGATATGCGTAAATTAATTACACATATCGTCGATGACGGAGATCAGGTGACAGAGATACAAGCAGACTTTGGCCGCTCAATGATTACATCGTTAGTGCGAGTGGGCGGCTACGCTGTGGGTATCGTTGCAAACCAGCCCGCTTTTATGGCAGGCTCAATTACTGCTGATGCAGCAGAAAAGGCCGCTCACTTTATTGGCTTGTGTAATGCTTACCATTTGCCGGTAATATTTTTAGCGGATAATCCCGGTGTTATGTCTGGTTCAGCGGCGGAACAGGCGGGAACCTTGCGGTCAGCGGCTAGAATGTATGCCGCTCAGTGTTCGCTGACTTCACCGAAGCTACACGTGACACTGCGTAAAGCGTTTGGATTTGGTAGTTCCTTAATGGCAATGAACCCGTTTGATAAGCAAACGCTGTCGGTGGCTTTTCCTGGAATTACTTTGGGTGGTATACCGGCTCTTGGCGGTAGCATTGTGACTAAAGTTGACGTTGATGAAGCATTACGGTTAAAAGCGGCAGAAGATAGCGGTGCTTGGTTAACCGGTGATACGATGGCTTACGACGAAATTATTGACCCACGCGAGCTGCGTAATGTGTTAATCAGAGGCTTGGATTTAAGTGCACAGCGAAATTCACAAAACAGTAAGCCCGTAGAATCTGTAGGGGTTAATCCTTAAGTAACATGGATTACAATTAGCTAAACAGAATTTGGTAGTAGGGCATAAAGCTGTGCCGCAACAGATAAAGATTGGTAGCTTTGTGGCGATTATCGTTGCGAAGAAACATTGCCACCATCGACGATAAGCTCGGCAGCGGTAATATAGCTGGCTTGTTCTGACATTAAAAAACTCACTGCATTGGCAATTTCGGATGGCTGGCCTAGTCGGCCCAAAAATATTCTTTGTTCAAAAGCTTGGCGTAATCCATCTACAGTATTCATTGAGCTCTGCAACATCGGAGTATCGATTTGTCCCGGTGAAACGGCATTAATACGAATGTTGTGGTTCCCTAAATCATCTGCTAATGCGCGGATAGCACCCAGCATCCCACTTTTCGATGCGCTATAGGCAGGGTTAGCTGCATTGCCCAATGTGGCATTAATCGAGGAAATACCGACGATGGCCG
>JAJRPK010000263.1 GCA_024280785.1 Gammaproteobacteria bacterium | reverse complement strand
TTTATGATTTTTATTATTTTATTAATGGTCGTGTTTGGTCGCAGCTTACTACTGCTGTTTTTAGCCATTGGTTTAATCGAATGGCTAACCATGGCCCGCATCGTAAGAACCCAAGTCCTCACTGTGCGCAAGCAGGAATTTATCAGCGCAGCCGTTGTCACCGGGCTAAGTCATTGGCAAATCATCCACCGCCATATTATTCCCAACGTGCTGGGGCCGGTTATCGTTTACATCACCTTAACTATCCCTAGCGTTATGCTTCTTGAAGCCTTTTTAAGCTTTCTTGGCTTGGGCATTCAACCCCCTCAAAGCTCCTGGGGTGTGCTTATTTCTAGCGGTGTCGTAACCATGGAAGAATACCCTTGGTTGCTTATCTTTCCAGGAATTGCTTTATCACTTAGCTTGTTTTCACTCAATTTCTTAGGCGACGGTTTACGCGACGCTCTAGACCCAAGAGTCTCAAAAGACTAACGCCTTATGAGCTTACTTATTGTCAACGATCTCTCTGTTAGCTTTTATACCCGCGATGGTATCGTTAATGCTGTAGAGGGTCTGTCCTTTATCGTCGACCAAGGTGAAACCCTGGGCATCGTTGGTGAATCGGGATCCGGAAAATCTGTTAGCTGTTATTCGTTGCTTGGCCTCATTCCCATGCCGCCAGGAAAAATAGAATCAGGCAGTGCAATATTCGATGGCATCGATCTATTGCAGGCCAATGACAAAACACTCCGCAGCATTCGCGGGAAACGCATCAGCATGATTTTTCAAGACCCGATGACCTCGCTGAATCCCTATATGCGCATCGGCCCTCAAATTGCTGAACCATTGCGCATTCATAGCGCTGCCAGTAAAAAGCAGGCAAAAGAAAAAGTTATTAGCTTGCTTGAAGAAGTCGGGATTTCTGATGCTGCCGCCCGCTACGACCAATACCCGCATCAGTTTTCTGGCGGCATGCGCCAACGCGTAATGATTGCCATGGCATTGATCACAGAGCCTGAACTGCTGATTGCCGATGAACCAACTACCGCTCTCGATGTCACCATTCAGGCCCAAATTCTTGAGCTAATTCGCCAACTTCAGCAACGAAGAAATATTGCCGTTATTTTTATCTCTCACGATCTCGATGTTATTAAACACGTAGCCGGTCGCGTGATTATTATGGAAAAAGGCAAAGTGGTCGAACAAGGAGACACCACGGCATTATTTAATGCGCCAACAAAAGATTATACCCGGCGATTACTGGACTCAATACCTCGTAGTTCAAAGCCTAATCAGTATTTATTTGATGGAAAGAGCAGCACTGAACTGTTAGCGTTGAACAATTTAACAGTGAACTACCCTTCACAGCACGGCCAATTTACCGCTGTCAGCAATGTAAGCCTTACTGTTAGAAAAGGTGAAATTCTTGGTTTAGTGGGTGAGTCCGGTTGTGGCAAAACCACACTATCGCAAAGCATCGTCCGTCTGGTCGAGATAGACCGGGGTGAAATTTTGTTGCAACAACTCCCCTTGCAAACACTAAAGGGTCGCGCATTAAAAGACCAACGAAAAAATATACAAATGATTTTTCAAGACCCCTACGCTTCGCTAAACCCACGTATGACTGTCTTTAATATTATTGCCGAGCCACTTGAGCTGCATAACTTAGTCGACAATAAAACCCAGCTCAATGAAAAAGTGCTGTCGTTGATGAATGACGTAGACCTCGATAGCCGTTGGGCCAATAAATATCCACACGAATTTTCTGGCGGACAACGACAAAGGATCGCCATTGCCCGCGCATTGGCAGTAGAGCCTCAGCTAATTATTGCCGATGAACCGGTATCCGCGCTGGACGTTACGATTCAGGCACAAATACTGAAGTTGCTATTAGACTTATGCCAACATCGTCAACTAACGATGATATTTATCTCGCACGATTTAGCGGTTGTTCGTTACATGGCCGACCGCACGGCGGTAATGAAGGATGGTGAAATTGTTGAAATTAATGATACGGAAATGCTTTATCGTCAACCTAACCACAACTATACAAAGACACTGCTTGCGGCTCGCATTTAAAATCTTTAGAGATTACACTTTCAAATAAATTCGAGGCGAGTTCAAGGTGAGTTCAAGGAAGGGTCACCTGAATTCAGAAAAGAGTTGAGCTACTTAAAAGATATGTTATCTAGGATTTAAGCGGCCAGACAAGCATGGAATTTTACTGCTAACCATTTAAGTCACCGCCCCCGGAATTTCCCAGGAGATGAACGATGCCAAAAAGTACACTGCTACATTGGAAAAATACTATGTGGGGAGGGCATGTAAATAAGTTTATCAGGTATCAGGCCCTGTTTTTTATTGGAGTCCTGATAATTTTTGTTGCCCCCACATCGGCGACAGAGATTGATAAAACACCGAGCCAAAGAGCCCTGCTCGCCAATGCATGGGCTGATTTCGCCGATCAGATAAAAGCAATGGGTAATGTCATTCAACAGGATACCGTTCCAGACAACCCCATTGATCTTGCAGAAGGTTATCGATATTTATTGGGCCAGTTAGCCGAGCACATTGAAGTGGCCTTGTATCGCTCGGACCTCAACGACCCGCTTTTGCGCTACAGCATCAGTAAATTTAGAAATACTGCGATGCCCAGCTCGGATGGCCACTATGTGAATGCTCAAATCGATGACGGGGGCAGCTATCGTCTTTGGGGCAAGCTCGGTACTGCCAAGGGCAATATCTCCTTCCAATTTTATAGTTCTGTCAATTCACTAGCCGAAGCAAATATTCGAGATTTTGCCGATGCCGACGGGATGTTTGATATCCAGATTGGCGGAGAGCGTCAGTCAGAAAATTGGGTGCCCCTGCCAAAGGGTGCACAAATGATCTTCATCCGGGAGTATTTTTCTGATTGGCAGAATGAACATAAGTCAGAGTTTTTCTTTGATCGACTCGATCGCGTGCCAGGTGGAGAGCCACTTAGCCCGGAAAAACTGGTCAGTATTCTCGAAGCTGTAGAGAAAAGTTATGGAGGTCAAATTCCTTACTGGAAAATGCGCATGGACCAGATTCGAGCCACCCATAAAAATGAGGTAACACCGCCGAAAGTGATGGCTGATGTCGGCTTGTTAGCCAATATGTACGGAACTGGTTGGTTTGATCTGAAAGAGGATGAGGCTCTGCTAATTGAACTGGAGCAAACGGACGCGATGTATTGGAGCATACAGTTAGGCAACTATTGGGGTGAAGCCCTAGACTACGTGAGTTACATCCCTAGCATTACCGGTGATCAAGCTTATTTAGCGAGTGATGGGCAATACTGGGTAGTTATCGCCAACAAAAATCCAGGTGTACCCAACTGGCTTGATACAGAGCACCACCCCGAGGGAATGATTTTTACTCGCTTTCAAGGTGTAAAAGAAGGGCCTGCTTACCGCGTGCACCACATCAAACTAAACGAACTACAAAAACTTCTTCCGGCCGATACACCCAAAATCTCTAATGAACAACACAATGCAGAGTTGCGCCGCCGCCAGGATCATATGGTGAAGCGTTGGGCGCCCTAAACAGGCAATCGTTAAATAATAAATTATTAACTCATAGGTGGATCAAATGAACGTTAGAGAAATTGTTATTAACATTTTCTCTAACCATAAATGTCGCATTGAACGCCTCGTATGCTGATTACGTTAAGGTTACCGACAATTCCTCTACGCTTTTTTTAATCCAGTTTTTCTATGTTTAGTTCCAGCCAACCCTAACAATGCAGAACCAAATAAAAAGGCAGAGATTGGAATGGGAACAGGTGAATAATTTGGGAATGGGTTATCAACACCGGCAAGAAAGGTCGCAGAAGCAAAAAACTCAATTGATCCAACGCGGGTTTGAGAGCAAATATTTTTAACAGTACACACAATGGAGCCCAAGCTTTCTACTTCAAAGGTTGTTATGCCATTAAGAAAATCAGAGCTACCCAGCGAATCAAAAATGTAATTTACGAAAAAAGCTGTTTCGACAAATAGGCCAGTTATGCTACCGATATCTACGGTACCCGATACCAGCTGCTCAGCAGTATTCACCTGTATTCACCTGTATTCGGTATAGGCGCTCCCATACCTCATCCCCCGTTGTTGCTGGTGCAGACACACCATACTTATTTCTACTAGCCCCAACAATACTGATAAAAATAACGTATTCGACCAGCGCCAAAAGTATGACTAAATTTACGGCATCTATAAGTTCACCTCATTTTTTCTAATAGATAGAAGCGGTTATAAACCATCCAAATATTTGTCTGCTATTGACTTGAGCCAAACATTTGGAAAAGTGTATTTAATATATTTTCCCAGCCACTTTCATGATTTGATCGACGTTGTTCATCAATAAATTTCACATGCGAAAGTTCAACCTTGGTTTGATTCTCATTTAGCTCAGTAAAATTTAATGTAACAATACTGCCATCAATTGACTCTGGCGATTCCCATGTAAAAACCAATTTTTTGGGGCGGTCTATTTCTATATACTTCCCTGTATGAGGAACTTTATTAGTTCCAACATGCATGGTTATTGTAAATAAACCTCCTTCATGGGCTTCATTTTTGACTTGAGAGTTCTCCATACCCGGCATGGGAAGCATGAACTTTGCTAGTGTGTCTGGATCTAACCATGCATCAAATACTTTTGTAATAGGTGCTTTGATAGTCTTACTTACATTAACCGTTAGTTCAGTCATTTTTCGTCTCCGATTCAAGTATATCCGTTAATTTTTCAAGACGGAGTTCCCAAATTGATTTAAGCTCCTTAAACCAATTTTCTACAACATGAATACGCGCTAAATCCGCTTCTATCCAATGGGTCCTGCCGATTGTCTTGCGTGTAACAAGTTCACATCGCTCTAAAACTTTTATATGTTTGGATATAGCATTCAGAGACATATCATAATAAGAAGCCAAATCGGTTACTCGGCAAGGGCCCTCTTGGCAAAGCCTGGTTAAAAGTGAGCGGCGTGTAACGTCACTCATACTTTTAAGCACCTCAGAAATAATTTTGTCGTCACTATATTCAACCATGTGGCTTAGTATATGTTGGATTAATTTAAAGTCAACCATTTGGTTGAATGTTTTAATTAAAAGACATTGAGGGAAAAAGCTAATATGGAGCAGATAGGGGAGCAAAACTCTTTTTGGCGCAAACACTTTGACCAAAGCGTGTTGCCATCCTTTTCACCGAAGAACCAAATTCTATGAGGCTTACTTTTGACTCTAGAAACTGCAAGCCATTGTTCTTGCTGGAGTTAAAAGCGATCAATGCCCCCCACCGCCCTGGCCCAAAGCCCCATTCCACACATCAAAAATAGTCTATGCTAAATGCATGGATAATTTTCCTCATCAACTAGCGATAACCGAAGAGCTGGATTTCATATAGGCTATCGCACTTATTTGTGCCTACACATGTCATGATAAAACTGGTTTCAATTACATTGGTATTGCTTGGCCTTATCTGTCTTTTTTCTTCGCTCAAACCTGCTTACAAGGTGAGCCAAGACAGCGATAGCAACGGATGGTGGCTACTAACAGTACTCATTGGTACCTTTACCATTGGCTACGCCGGTTTTTTGCTAGTCCTGCTATTTGAACCCGTATCGGTTATCGAATTAGGTCTTGCAACCATTCTGGGTGGTGGTGGTGCTTTTGTTATCGTCATTATTCACTTGAGCCTTAAATCGATTGAGCAAGCGCACCAGCGAGCTGCTCGTGAGTTCTATGATGCACGCCACGATGGGTTAACCGGCTTGCCTAACCGCATGCATTTTATGGAGTATCTGAATAACACAATTGTCGAGGCTCGTGCCGAAAATTCTACCTTTGCTGTTCTCATGATGGACTTAGATCGTTTTAAGGAAATTAACGACACACTTGGCCATGCAATAGGTGACAAACTACTGAATCAATTAGGACGCCGACTTAATAAGCTATCGCACGAACACAACATTATCTCTCGTTTAGGTGGAGATGAATTTGCATTGGTACTGCCTACAGGAAATGAACAAGCCGTTATAGAGGAAGCAAAAAGGGTTAGTCAATCCATTGAAGATCAATTTTTGATTGATGATCACGCATTGGTTGTCGATATGAGCATTGGAATTTCACTCTATCCCCGCGATGGCCTTGATCAGGAGTCTTTACTAAAGCGTGCAGACATTGCCATGTATCTAGCGAAGGATAACAAGCAACATTTTATGCTCTATAACGAAGCTGAGGATTCTCTATCACCTCAGCGGTTAGGATTGATCTCGCGTGTTAAAGAAGCGCTGACGAGAGACGAGTTTGAGCTTTATTATCAACCCGTATTTTTTTCACAAGATTGTAGCCTTACGGGATTCGAGGCGCTTATTCGATGGCGTCAATCTGACGGTAGTTTCATACCACCCAGCGAATTTATTCCTCAAATCGAGAAAAGCCGATTCATCGGAAGCGTTAGCCGATGGGTAATTAGACGGTCAATCCAGCAGCTTCAATCATGGAGCAGACTTGGCCTAAACCTTTCCATGAGTTTGAATTTATCCGTCGTCGATTTACAGAATAAAGAATTAGTTCAATACATCAAAGATTGTATTGATGAATTTGGCGTGTCAGCCGATCGGCTATGTTTTGAAATCACTGAAAGTGCAATTATGGTTGACTCGACGCGCGCCAAAGAAGTCGTCAATAGCCTAATAGGACTTGGTGCAAAAATAGCGTTAGATGACTTTGGTACGGGTTATTCGTCACTGTCTTTGTTACGGGAGATCCCAGCGCAAATTATTAAAATCGACCAATCTTTTGTAAAAGATATCGTAACTAGCTCGGAAAGCAGGTCGATTGTTAAATCTATGGTAGAGCTCTGTCACAACTTGGGCAGAACCGTCGTTGCAGAAGGTGTCGAGGATGAACTAATACTTAATAATGTGAGGGAAATAGGCTGTGATGTCTTGCAAGGATACCACTTATCAAGACCTATGAGTTACAACCATACTACGAAATGGTTAGAAGAGTATGTATCAAAAAATGGATTTGAAGTGCGTAAAGCTGGGTAAGCCTGTAAACAAATGAATTAAAATTCGTATTCTAAATTTACCTTCCAGCTTATAATAGATAAATAATATTCCATATTAGGAATCCACTTTTAAGCCTAAAGCTTTGCTAAATGGCGCACGTGTTTATCCGCGTCGAATAGAGGCCGCTGTTGGCCAGAACGAGTGTCAGCAAGTTGTTATCTGATATCGGAACCTTGCGTATATTCAGGTTGCGAACAACTTGCCAAACAACTCCTTTGATTCAGAAAGCCCTTTTTCAGTAAGCCAAACCGATTTACTTTTATTTGCTGAATTATCAATAAATCCCTTTTCATGCAACCTGTTCATAACTTCGAAATCAAGAGCTTTCCAGGCTCTCCGTTCATCATGTAAGGTGAGATACAATAATGCGAGAACAGCTTCATCAATTTTATCTTCATCTATTCCCATGTCATGATCCTCTAGCTTGAGAGCATTTAACACCTTATTCAAAAGACGGCATCTTGATATCTACTCAGCCTGTGTTTCATTTAAGCAAACCGCCAAAAAATATAAAACTACTTTATTTTCAATTATTTAGCAATAATCCACCCAGAGTCTCATTAAAGGCACGCTACTGTTTATATATCTCAACACTCACCATTAAAAACATCAAAACATCAGGCTGGTAAAAACGCCCTTCTCCATCCAAAGCATCATCAAAATGGCTTTTATCGCTTATTATTTGGGATTTAACACTAATTCTGATACAATCCGCGCCGATTTCGTTCAAATTGAACTTTCTCCACGTAGCTAATCCCTTCAACTCTTTGTATTAGCAACTGTGTTTACGCCTCTTACGGCCATCTTTATTGCCTTATTAATTAATATGTATAGCCCCACTAGTGGCTATCAAATCCAGTTAGTTGTACCAAGATCCGTTCAAATCAGTGATCTATAACTACCGGGCCTTTACCATAAGGCTCGCAACTAAAATTCGACGACTCCGGAGCAGATTTTTCTATGTCTTCAATTAGTAGCGCTATCATTCCCACTAAATTTGCCTGTTCGATGATCAAAGTTGCCGAAGCACAAGGGCACGATATCGGTAGCATTCTAAAAGCAGCGGAGATGCCCTTTGATCCCCGCTCACCCGATCAGGATTTACCCGAGTACATTTCTGCTGATTTATATAATCGACTGTACCAGCGAATCATGTGGACGTTACAAGATGAATCTTTTGGCATGCTGCCACAAATCAAATCCCCCTTAGGTTCCTTTCGCATGACCTGCTTAATGATTATCCATTGCGATTCTCTCGGCGATGCGATGGTGCGAGGCAACGAATTCAGTGATTTTCAACAAGCACTCATTGGCCACACTCCTACCAAGAAACGTCGACTCTATACTGAAACACCCGATGTCGCTGTATTCGAACTACCCTCTTATAGAATGGTTAATGATGAATTAACCAGCGATGGGATTTTAGCCAGCGCACATATACTTTCAGCTTGGCGGCGCTTTTGCGGCTGGTTGATAGGCAATGCCATTACACTACAAGAGGTCAACCTGCCGGGCGAAACGCCTGAGAACCTCTCTCGGTATCAAAAATTATTCAACAGCCCGATTAGTTTTGGTTCGGACTACGCCCAATTTAAATTTAGCAGCCACTATTTAAAAGCTCGCATTGTACAGAACGAGGACAGCCTAAAAACTTTTTTACGCAACGCCCCATACGCTTTATTGGCAGAAGAAGTGAGTTCAACTAACAATATTATTACGCGTATGCGCAAGCATATTGGCAGTGAATTTACCAAGGACTTTCCTTCGGTAGAAGAGATGGCCGGCTTATTAAACATGTCAGTCTCTACGCTGCGCCGACGCTTAAATAAAGAAGACACCACTTACCAAAAATTTAAAGACACGACTCGTCGCGACGCCGCCATCCACTATCTAAAACAACCCGAATTAAAAATCAACGCAATCTCGGCACTAATGGGTTACGACGAACCCAGCGTATTTCACCGCTCGTTTAAAAAATGGACAAGCATGACCCCCGGCGAATACCGCATAAAGCTTAATCAGCAAGATGACGCAGAAGAAGCATCAGCGTAACCTGCATAAAAAACTATCGCATACAAATAGAGAGATCGATATGAGTCCAACACAAAGCGGCGGTTGCCTATGCGGCGATATTCGGTTTACCGCAACCGTGAACGACGACACCATGGCCGGACACTGCCAATGTTTGGACTGCCAACGCAGTACGGGCAGCGCACGGGTTACCTTTTGCATGCTAAGCGATGAGCAATTTAGCTTGGACAAAGGGACATTAAAAACTTACACGGTTACAGCAAAGTCGGGGAAAAAAGTAACTCGAGGGTTTTGCCCTAATTGCGGCTCACCCGTTGCCTCGACCGGCGACGGCATGCCGGGGATGACACTCATCAAAGCAGGCAGTTTTGACGACAGCAGTTGGGTAAAACCCAGCATGCTCTTTTGGCAATCGACAGCTCCTGCGTGGGGTGAGCTTAGCGACGATCTTATATGCATGGATACAAATCCTTAAACGCTGATCTTTCTTCTAACGGCTAAGCGGCTTCCACGTCCGCTGCCCGCTACAGTTTTGGCAAAGCTCTTTTTACCCCACTCATTTGAGCTGCCTTCATCGAACCGCCCTAACCTAGCTCCTAGCAGCAACGAACCTACAGTCCTCAAAGATTAACGAGTTGCTGTAAAACATCCGATGTAGGCGTCCACAAATAGTCCACGCTTGCAAGCTATCCGAGCTTAAGCGACGGAACGCTTACGGCATTTTTTCCTCCTTTTTTTGCTGTTGAAAAAAGGGGGTCGCTGTCGGGCGACCCCGACAACTCACTTCCAATCGAAGAACATCCCTTCAAATCTAACTCCCTAACCCGCTTCGATAGAGACTCACCAACGGACACTTTAAAAAGACCAATCCATTGAGTAACCCATTAAATATTTGCGAAGATTCAACTGGGCTCCGGCACACCAGAACTGCGCCGCAATTCACAAACCCTCAACTTAATCCGCCACCCTCCATTCTGCAACACAAAACTATCCCGGTAAGTTACGCTACCAACGCGACCTTTGTACCCCACACCAATAGCCTTTGATATTACTTTGATTTCGCGAGGGTTAGACCCTCCGTGCTCACCACCAGAAATACTTTCACTGGGAACATCTTCCAATGCAATTTTTTCACCGCCAACGCTCGCTCGCCGTTTCGTACTATCTCCGATCACAACATTTGTTGCATGATGCGCCAAAGGATGTTCATCACTCTCTCGCATCAACCGAGTAATAGCGGCAAGACCGTAATGACAATCGCCCCCATACCCCGTTAGATCAAACACGGCATCGTCAGTAAAGACATCCCCCAAGCGCGAAAACTGCCGTTCGTCTATGATGTGTCCGTAAAGAGAAATAAGCTCATGAATTTCCAGCCGGTCTTCGACACTTAATGACATCAGGACTCCGGTGCGGGTCTTGCGCGTTGATTAAACATACGCCCCACCATTTCTTTTAATTGCTCGTCAGTAAAGTCGCTAATATCAACTGTCATATCCTCACCTACTGCCATCCCTGCAATAAGCCCAGGCCGCTCACTAAGCTCGTCCCACCAGCGCTTATAGTATTTAAAATCGTTAATGTCCTCGCCTTGCGTATCCATGTACTTGCCCCAGGGATAGGCAATCATATCGGCAATCGTGTATTCGTCACCGGCTAAATATTGCCTATCGTACACTCGGTTGTTTATCACGCCGTAGATACGATTGACTTCGTCTCCATAACGGCGTTTGGCATAAGACTGGTCACCCTTGGACTCATCCAGCCGCCGGTAGTGGCCAGCTTCACCAAACTTTGGACCTTGGTTAGCCATTTGCCACATAATCCACTGACAGACTTCGTATCTCATTGCCGTTTCTTGCGGCCAAAAATGGCCTGTTTTCTCGGCCACATACATCATAATAGCACCGGACTCAAAAATACTGATTGGCGCCCCTCCACCCATAGGATCATGATCCACAATAGCGGGCATTCGATTGTTAGGGCTGATCTTAATAAACTCTTCTTTAAATTGATCACCGGTTCCAATGGAGCAAGGCACAATCTGATATTCAAAAGATGGGTCTAATAGTTTGATTTCTTCAAATAATATAGAGACCTTTAAACTGTTCGGTGTGGGCCAAAAATGTAAGTCAATCATGAATACCTCTTAAAAACTTTTAAAAAAATCGAGCCGGAAAAAACATACAGTATGACTAGTCTCTGCTACTCCACTGACCCCCGCGCGATTTATTTTTGGGCCCACGACGTTTTTTATTCGGGACGTTTTTATCGGCCGCCTTAGCCCTAACAATTTTTTGACCACGCTTCACTTTTTTACCGCCCTGTTCTGCCGGAACTATTGCCCCATTGGCTCGACGACGATGCGGTGGAATTTCTTCTGGAACCAACTGATTAGGCCCATCACCAATAAGTTCGCGCCGGTTCATTTTTATCAATGACGCACGAAGGTAAGACCAGTTTTTTTCATCATGGTATCTCATAAACGCTTTATGTAACCGGCGTTGCTCCATGCTTTTGGCAACAAATATTTTTTCGCCTTTTTTATACATCAGCTTTTTAAGCGGATTGCGACCCGAGTGATACATTGCTGTCGCCATTGCCATCGGCGAAGGGTAAAAGTTTTGTACTTGGTCTACCCGAAAATCATTTTGTTTAAGCCACAGCGATAGGTTTAGCATATCTTCATCAGTAGACCCGGGATGCGCACCGATAAAATAAGGAATTAAATACTGCTTTTTATTTGCTCGCTTAGAGAACTTTTCAAACAATTTTTTAAACGCATAATAGCTACTCATGTCGGGCTTCATCATCTTGGATAATGTCGCCCCTTCACTATGCTCAGGGGCAATTTTTAAATAACCACCAACATGATGAGTCACCAACTCTTCAACGTATTCTTCATCCAGTACCGCTAAATCGTAGCGCAAACCCGACGCTATTAAGATTCGCTTAACGCCAGAGATCGCTCTGGCTTTTCGATATAAAGAAGTGGTAGGAGAGTGGTCTGTTTCAAGATTTTTACAAATGGTTGGATAAACGCAAGATAACCGCCGGCAGTTCGCTTGAATGACGTCATCCTTACAATTCAAGTGGTACATATTGGCGGTAGGTCCGCCCAAGTCAGAAATTGTGCCTGTATAGCCTGGCACTTGGTCGCGAATCTTTTCTATCTCATCCAAGACCGAACGCTCAGAACGACTTTGAATCACTCGCCCTTCGTGCTCGGTAATAGAACAAAAGGTGCAGCCACCAAAACAGCCCCTCATTATATTGACAGAAGTCTTAATCATTTCGAAGGCAGGGATTTTTTCCTCCCCATATCGAGGGTGTGGCCGCCGCTGATACGGCAGTTCAAATACGGCATCGAGTTCAGGGGTTGTCAACGGAATGGGTGGCGGGCTAACCCACAGCTCACGGTGACCATGCTTTTGAATTAACGCGCGCGCATTGTGCGGGTTGCTTTCCTGGTGCAACACCCTTGATGCGTGAGCGTAAAGAATCGCATCGTTAGATACTTTTTCAAACGATGGCAAGCGCACATACACCTTACTTTTATCGACACCCTGCTGGCTAAGTATTTTTGTCGCTAGCGGCATAGGAATGATTTTAACAATCTCTTCCTCGGCCTTAGACTCCTGAGGATCGGACTTACCACTGTCACAGTCTGCACTGTCATTACCATATTCGTAAGGATTAGGCAGTTTATCAATAGCGTTAGGCCAATCAATACGAGTGGAATCGATTTCGACGAAATTATCGGGCGCTTGTTTAAGAATAATGGCGACACCACGCACTTGGGTCATCTCGCTTATTTTTCTACCCGCAGCTACTTTGTGTGCCACCTCACACAGCGCACGCTCGGCATTCCCGTATAGTAAAATATCGGCGCCGCTGTCAATTAACACCGACCGACGAACCTCATCACTCCAATAATCATATTGAGCAATGCGCCGAAGACTGGCTTCAATCCCACCAATAACAATCGGCACATCAGGGTAAGCTTGTCTACAACGCTGACTATAAACCATCACACAGCGATCGGGACGTTTGCCACCTTCTCCACCCGCCGTGTAGGCATCGTCACTGCGCATACGCCGGTCAGCAGTGTATCGATTAATCATCGAGTCCATGTTGCCACCGGTAACACCAAAGAATAAATTTGGTTTACCCAGTTCTGTATAATCGACCAATACACCCGGATCACCTTGCTGCCAACGCGGCTGGCTAATAATACCCACCCGAAATCCCTGCGCTTCTAACACTCGCCCTATTACTGCCATCCCAAAGCTCGGATGGTCGACATAAGCATCGCCGGTCACCAAAATAATATCGCAACTATCCCAACCCAATTCGTCCATCTCTGCACGACTCATTGGCAAATAGGGAGCCACGCCGTAGCACTCGGCCCAGTACTTGGAGTAACCGAATAATGCAGGGGCCGATTGAGGCTGGCATGGGAAAGAAGACAAGGAATATACCTACACTAGATTAAAAAGGGGGAAATGCTCAAATACAAAATTGTTACCGACACTCCCGTAAAAAACAGAAACCGTAGTGGATTATGCATGACATCACGAACTAATAACCGAATAAAACCAGCGTTTTTTTGCTGAGACATTTGCCTAAACTCAGTCTGTCGCTGTAACTGGTATTGATCAATTATAGCCCGCGCCTCAGTAAAACGACTCTCATCATTTAACCAGATAGCCGCCATCGACACACCCCAGTTACCCGCAGACGTTTCATAATATTCAATGGATTCAGCGTCTAAAAGATCACGAATAGCGTTAGCTTCGTCTTCCGGAACATCCTTGAGTAAAAATAACTTAATGGACATTGCCTTGTCGCAGCCGATTAACTTTATCCAGAATGCGTTGGGCGCGCTCGATATTTCCCGTAAGATGGGTATCGTCTGGAGCCATAGGCAACACCGATGTCCAGAGCATCAATGCACGCTCTATATCTCCCGATGAATAATATGCTTCGCCTTGAACCTTAGCTTCGGCCACTTCATTGACAAAGACTTCATCTAGATACGTTTTTTGCCCTAGCAATTCTCCATCGGATGGACGTTCTTGTAACATTTGATCGAGTATCGATTTACTTAGCATCCAGTTTTCTAGCGTCAGCGCCTTACCGTAAGCAGCTAACTGCTGCTCTTGCTGTTTACTGAGTTGATTCGCTTTGCCACTTGCCAGCAACCAGTCTTTACGCTGCTGAGCTTGTTCAGCCAGTAAACCTCGCAAGCGTTTTATCTCGGCCAAAACATTCGGAGAGTCATCGAGCTTTTGTACGCCACGCATATGCAGCAATGCAGAACCAAACTTTCGCTGAGATTCTGCTATCCGAGTATAATTTTGCAAAGACGTTATCGTTCTATCGCGCCTGATTCGCTCTTGTTGCAAGCGCCCCAACGCTGCCGCGTCATTAGGTTCCGCTTTAAAAAGTTTTTCATAAATAGGCAATGTATTAGGTAAGTACTCTAGTTCACGTTTAACCAAAGTCCGATCCAAATCATCTATGTAGCGTTTTTTCTTACTATTAAATTGTTCGAGTAATACCTCAATTTCAGTATTCATCGGCAAGTTTTGCTTTACTAACGCAACATCAATATTTGCCTGCTGCCAATCGCTGCGCTGCATTAAGGCTTTTATTTCTTTTGTTTTTTGTTGCTGGTACTGATTAGCCGCCGATACAATTTTATCGTTGGCACCTTGCCAATAAAGTTTTTTCTCTGCCGACAAGGTTTTATTTAGTTGCGATTCGACTATCAGTAACGCCTCGGAAAATCGGGATTCAAGCTCTAGTGCCTCAACCTTTTCAGCTTTTGAAGTACTCAGCGTTTCAAACAGCGCACAACCACTCAATAACGTAATCAGCACGATTACTATAACCAAGTCTAATATTGACGTTTTAAATGGAGCTATTAAACACTGCACAAAGTGACACTTCCAATATCAAGCCTAACGGCTGTGTCTATACCAAAGACAATTCGCGCCTTATGATTTTCTATCACGATAATAAATTATCAGACATTAATTTGCCGAAACAATATCATCGATCAAGTTCGATACTATCCAGCTCTTTCGTTCAGTCACCGACTTAATGTGGTAAATGTTGACGGCCTTTTCCTTGCCTTTAACATCGATACATCCCGCATCTGTGGCTTTAACCTCTGAATAAAACCCGTTGTTATAAACCGCCTCAGAGACCAGTACTTCTCCTGGTTGGGCCGCGTCGCAAAGTCGTGATGCCAAATTAACCGCATCACCTACTACCGTATATTCCATACGAAATTCTGAGCCTAAAATACCGGCTTGCATCAACCCCGAGTTAACGCCAACACGTAATTTAATGGGATCTAACCCCATCGCCTCTCGATTATCATTTATCTGCCTCGCGACACTTTGAATGGTCGAAGCACAAGACATCGCATGCAGGCGATGATCCAGATCTACTCGCGGCGCACCAAACACTATCATTGCCGCATCGCCAATAAACTTATCAACGCTGCCTTGATAAATACGCGCACAAGAGGCAAAGATTGATAGGTAGCGGTTAAGCAAGCGTGCAACCTCAGCCGGGCTCATAGTTTCTGACATGCTAGTAAAGTCGACGATATCAACAAATAATACACTCGCCTCAACACTCTCACCACCAAGCTGCAGCAGTTTATCGCCACTTAGCAGCTGATCTGCAACGTCACTGGCAACAAATTGTTGCAATAACTTTTCGACTTCTCGTTTATTGTTGACCTCGTGGCCTAATTGCGAATATATAGACAGGATATCAGCCCACTCGTTATTCCATTTTCCATCGGCACCAGTATCTACCGCATAGCTGGGCAAATCTTTAATTCGCCCCTCTCTCGCCGCTTTGCTCATTGCCAGCAAGCGATAAATAGGTCGCGACAATGATCGGCTAACGATAAAAGCTCCCAGCATCGAAATAATACTGATGACAATTACGGCGATAATCAGGCTTCGCGACGAGGCATTAAATGCCATTCGCATGGGCGCACGGTTGACCGATACCACGGCATAAGCACCTTCGACCTCACTAAAAATAATGGGCGCCATAAAATGTCCAGGCGGCAAATCTTTAGTCCGCAGCCTCACGGCGGCACTAATATTAGAATCAGGCTCGCTGGCTAAACTGACATGGGCCGACAATATGTCTCCGACACTTCCCGATTGTGCCAATAGCTCGCCACTAGGAAGATAAACCGCAACGCCGTACACAGCTCCTTTTTTAGCTAATTGATTAAGCTGTATCTGCACCGCTAGTTGATCATCGGTAAAAACAGGTTCTGCCAAGCTACCCGCTAATTGTTCGACAATCGTTTGACCAAATGCATCACTTTGGCGCTCTAGTAATTGTAAATGCTGATTGACGCTTAAGTAAGCCAAAATGACCGCTCCCAGTACTGCAATTGCACTGATAGCGACACCGATTTTTAATGCAAAGGGAACATGCCAGCCAACTCCAGAGTTCCAGAATACCCGCCGAAAAGAACTGTCTTTGAGCGTCGAACCGGACACGAAAACCGAGCGTTCTCGCGTCGATGCGGATTTACTGGAAGCTGACATTCGGCTGTTATCTTATTATCCGTTGAGTAAAATATTGTTGGCGGCTTCTCAGTCATTCAGTAATTGATAACCCGCGCGGTACGAGTAAGTAGCTAGCTCAATGGCCAGAACAGATAGGTTCTACCCCACCTACTGAGATTGACGGTCCAAGCGAGCCACATACCTTAGGTAGAAGGTCCATTATGACAGTTGCGAGGAGGCGAAACCAGTGGAATAAATAGAGAATAACCAGGTGTTTTCGATTAAAAACTAACCTCCACGCCAGATAGCTAATGGACTTTGGGTATGCACCTGCCGCAATGCAGTAAACCCTGTAACCACTACGACGAGCATTGCCATTAGAGGCAATATCCACGCAATAAACGCTGACAAATGCAAGGGCATTAGAAACACCCACTCCCCTAATGCGAACACGATAATTTGGGCCGCTAAAATACCGGCTATACCCGCTATTAAGCCAGTAACAACAAATTCAACCAACATAATACGCCTAAGCACACGAGCGGAGCCACCCAGTGCCCGCGCTATTGTTTGTTCTTGCAACCGGGTATCTAAAGTTGCTCGTAAACTTGCTATTACCACCAGTAGGCCGGCCATTACCGTAACCCAAGCGACGGACTCTATCGCCAGACTGACACGCGACAAAATACCTTTCGCTCGCTCTACCATTAACCCAATATCGATTAAAGATAAGCTCGGATAACGTCGACTAATGTCGTCTACACGCTGCGAGCTCTCGGTAGGTACAAAAAAACTGGTCATATATGTATAGGGGAATTCCTTCAAATACGGTGGCGATAAAATAAAGTAAAAATTGGGCTGCATCGTATTCCAATTAAGCTGACGAATACTGCTTAGTTCTGCCACAACTTCTGTACCCGCAAAACTAAAATGCAATAAATCACCGACTGAAAGCTTAAAGCGCTCCGCAATGCCTTGTTCAACCGAGACCTGTCTATTAACTGACGAGCCACCGTGCCATTGCCCTAAAAGTATTTCATTACCACTTGGCAGCTCGGCTGCCTGTGCTAGCATCATCTCGCGTCCTAAAGACGCTATCGCTGCGGGATCTGTAATTCCCCAATCGGCAAAGCCCAGACTATTAACGGCGACCAATCGCGCTCTCGCCACTGCGTACAAATGCTGGTATCGAAAACCCGGCTGCTGTAAATCGGCCGTAAAAGAATCCACATCATCAGGACTAATATTGAGTGCAAAATAGTTAGGTGCATCAACGGGCAGCTGTGCTTGCCACTCATCAAGCAACGCACCTCGTAAAGACATAATCACGGCCACCAGCGCAATGGTCATCGCTAGTGCTGCTGTACGTAAGCGGCTCATCTGCGGTTGACGACAAAATGCCTTGATGCCAAGCATAATCGGCATAAAAAACGTAGGCGCTTCTCGTTCAGGTACTTTGGCCAACGGCGATGAATTTTTGGTCGCATCATTGCCAATTTTGCCCGAAGTGCTATCGCTAGTACGGCTTAAAAATCTATTAACAATCTTGAGCAACAAACTTTGTAACCAAGCAGACAAACTCCAAACCAGCGCCGCCAGCACGACAATCCCGCCGTACACAATGACTGTGCTTCGCCAATCACCGCTGTAATAATACATAAGCGCCAAAAAGCCTAAAGCAAACCACAACACGCCGCGACCTTGTCGGCTAGAGCTGGAGATAGAACGGAGCAATCTCATTGGTGATATCTTGACTAACGCGGTTAGTGTCGGCAAGGCAAAACATAATAAGCAAAACATTGCCGTCACCGCACCGGCGACAAAGGCATCTAATTCAAAAATTGCAGGGACATCAAATAACTCTTTAATGAGATAAAAGCCTAAAGCCTGCAACGAAAAACCTACAACATAGCCCGCTAATAATGCCAACAGAGAAAATCCGGCGAACTGGCTTAAGTAGGAGACTAGCAATTGTTGTCGAGTCGCACCTAATGCTCGCATGATGGCGACACTATCTTGCTGCCCAGACATATATCTCGCAGCGGCAATCATTGCCGCAATCCCGGCAAGTAATACGGCGATAGCCCCACCCAAACTTAAAAAGCTGGCCGCCTTGGTTAAAATGGTGGCAGTACTATCGTTGCCCTCGGTTTGAGTCTGGATTCTTTCGTGCACCGACAACTTAGGACCTAGCCAGCTCGCCATCTCGTCTAGCTCGGCCTGCGCCCCTGCTAGCATCCAGCGATAGTTAACCCGGCTACCGGGCAGCACAAGTTTAGTGCTTTTTAAATCTGCTAACCGCATTAACGCACGCCCGGAAAGCCCTAGACTAGGCAACGATGCTCCCGGTTCTTCGATCAAAACTTTGCTAAATCGCAAGAGCCTCTCGCCGACTTCAACCTGCTCTCCTAAGTGAACCCCCAGCGAGAGCGCACTTTTTTCATCGAGCCAAACTTCACCCTTCGCCGGCAAGCCATCCGCCAAGGCGTTCTGTAACACTGGCTCCCCGCCCAGCGTGACCGAAGCTGTTAAATCCCCTCGCAGAGGATAGCCCGCCGACACAACTCGAATATCAGTCAACTGCAAGTTGTCGCCAAAGAACAGCATCGACATCAATCGAGCACTTTTAACTTGACGAAGACCTAACATTTCAGCTTGTTGAGACCAAACTTTTGGCGGTTGGCGATACGACTCAACAATAGTATCGGCGGCCATCATTTTGGCGCTTTCTAAATATATGGCATTTTGAATTTTATTCGTAAACAGCAGAATACCTGTGACAATTGCAACAGCGAGCGCTTGGCAAACAAAAAACAACCACAATTCACTTCCTGGCCTACGCCTCAGCATCAAAGCCGCCAAACCACCGACTGACGATTGACTATGCGCTTCAAAGGGCGACGCAGCCATTTTTTTTGAATCACTCATCGGCTGGCAGCTTTTGCGCTAGAATCGCCCTGTTCCACAATCACACCATTACTCAAGCGATAGATTTTATCGCAGCGAGTCGCCAACGCTGGATCGTGGGTCACAAGAATCATAGTAGAGCCGGCCGTACGATTAAGCTCAAACAATAGTTCAATCATACTCGCGGCAGTCGATTCATCCAGACTGCCCGTAGGCTCATCGGCAAATAGTAATCTGGGTGAATTAGCAAAAGCACGAGCTAAGGCGACTCGTTGCTGCTCTCCACCCGATAGCTGTCGAGGATAATGATGTAGCCGATTACCAAGGCCTACGCTGTGAAGCCATATCTCGGCTAGCCTTTGATCCCCTGAACCCGACAATTGCAAAGGCAATAAAACATTGTCCAGCGCCGACATATCTGCAATTAACTGAAAATTCTGAAACACAAAGCCCATCTCGGCACCGCGCAGCGAAGCACGCCAATCCTCATCGTGTTCGTAGAGCGAATACCTGCGGTCGCTATCAATTAATACAACTTCACCGCTATCCGGCGGATCCATCCCCGCCAATATCCCTAACAATGTAGTTTTACCGGACCCCGACGCGCCGACAATAGCGCAAGACTCCCCGGCAGCAATCGTCATAGTTATACCGTTAAGAATTTGCAACGTATCATCGCCAATACTAAGGGATTTACTAATACTACTAATTTCTAACGCTATGCTAGCACCGCTGCTTTTTGAACTCGCCAATTTTAAACTCACTCACTGCTAAATTTTAATTTAAGTTGATCGGCCCCAGAACCTTAGCTCGCGGCATCCCAAAACCAATTACCTCCACTGCTGATTATTCCCTTGCCTCAATCAATATCTTTGCCACAATCAATACCTTTGCCACAACAGTCATCACAGGATAAACTAGCACTTACCAATAAGGCCTTTGAAAAGAATCCCCTTTATTTCAAGACCGTTGCTGGCAGGGATGCCAGCGTCGAACTATAGGGACATATTTATGTGTGTCTTGAAATAAAGGGGATTCTTTTCAAAGGCCTCGGTAGTATCTTGCTAGTATCTTGCTAGTATCTTGCTAGTATCTTGCTAGTATCTTTCGACCGTTTAGTAATGGCTAAATGATAACAGCGTATTAACCGCAACCACTATAAAGGTTCCATTTCATGTCGGTCGCCTGCACGACAGCCGTTATTAATCGGCGTTTAACCACAACAATTATCTTACGCTCTAGCTCCGTCAGAGCTTTCGATACTTTGGCGTTGTTGCCAGTAACGTTACTTGCATCGCTAAGGACATCGATACTAGCATTGCTACTGACGTTATTATCTACATTGTTTCTGGGGGTTGTACCCGCATGCTATGCCTCGGATACCAATGTTACACATCTAACTACCCGTACAGCAGTAGCTCACACACAGGAAAAACCGCAGAGTGCTACGTTTAACAAAACCATCTTGATTCTCGGCGATAGCCTAAGCGCGGGCTATGGTATTAATATTGACAACGGCTGGGTGAGTTTACTGCAAAATCGATTGGCTGAGGGTAAATACAATTACGATGTTGTTAATGCCAGTATTAGCGGCGAGACTGCGGCCGGAGGTTTACGCAGGCTCCCCTACACGCTAGAACAGTGGCCCGCCCATATCGTTATCGTAGAACTTGGTGGTAATGACGCTTTGCGCGGAGGCTCACTCACTCAGCTTAAAAAATATTTATCCGCTATTATCAAACTCAATCGCGCGGCCAACGCCAAGACTTTACTGCTAGGAATGCAAATTCCACCCAATTATGGCCCCCGCTACGCTAGTAAGTTTCACCAGACTTATAGTGAAATATCCAAGGAGCTCAACGTAGCCTTGGTACCTTTTTTTCTCGATGGTATCGCCACTAACACAGCACTGATGCAAGCCGATGGTATCCACCCCAAAGCCGAAGCACAGGCCCAAATGCTCGATATTGTTTGGCCAAAACTAAAACCGCTCTTATAATGCCCTATGAAGTTATCTCCCCAAGCCTTTGACCTTCAACATATCTGGCACCCCTATAGCTCACTAACCCAGCCAATTCAGCCGCTGCACGTTAAGAGTGCAAGCGGCGTACGCTTAACTCTGGAAGATGGCCGAGAGCTAATAGATGCAATGTCATCTTGGTGGTCAGTGATACACGGTTACAATAACCCAGAGCTCAATGCAGCAGCAAAAACCCAGATCGATAGCATGTCACATGTCATGTTTGGCGGACTCACCCACACGCCAGCGATAGATCTGTGCCGTACTCTGGTCGATATTACCCCCTCCCCTCTCAGCAAAGTCTTTTTATCTGACTCAGGATCAGTCGCTGTCGATGTCGCAATGAAAATGGCGTTGCAGTATTGGCATGCACAACAAAAACCGCAGAAAAACCGTTTTATCGCTCTCAAAGGCGGCTATCACGGTGACACCTTAGGCGCCATGTCGGTTTGTGACCCCGAGACAGGTATGCATCATTTATTTAGTGATCTGCTAACAAAACAATATTTCGTTGAGCGGCCCGCCTGCTCTTTTGGTCAAGCCTGTACTGACAACGACATCGCCGAAATAAAGCAACTATTGAGTAGCCGACATACCGCTATTGCCGCTGTAATCATCGAGCCTGTTGTACAAGGTGCCGGTGGCATGTATTTTTATTCAGCGGACTACGTCAGTCGACTCCGTAATCTTTGCGATCAATATAATGTGTTATTAATTCTCGATGAAATCGCCACAGGCTTTGGCCGCAGCGGTGAAATGTTTGCCTGTCATCACGCCGACATTAGCCCCGATATTCTTTGTCTCGGCAAAACCATGACCGGCGGGTATCTATCGCTTGCAGCCACGATGACCACTGACGAAGTGGCTACCAGCATCAGTGATGGTGAGGGTGGCGCCTTCATGCACGGCCCCACGTTTATGGCAAACCCACTTGCTTGCGTCATCGCCAATACCAGCATTAATTTGTTGTTGGCTAGCGATTGGCACAGCAATATTGCCCGTATAGAAGCGAGATTAAAAAGTAAACTTTTGCCCTTCAACGATCATCCAAAAGTCGCTGAGGCTCGGGTTCTAGGCGCTATTGGCGTCATCGAAGTCAAGAATCCGGTCGACATGAAAAAAGTCCAGCAACTACTGCCCGGACTTGGCGTTTGGTTGAGACCGTTTGCTAAGTTAATCTATACTATGCCGCCATACATTATTACCGACGCAGAGCTAGACCAAATAGTCGACGCGATGCAAAAAGTGGCTGAGCAATGTAGCTAACACGAGTTTTAACCATTACAGCCACAAAACCGTAAGGCAAGAAGGATGAATCGTTCTCCGTTACAAAACAAACTTCACGAGGTCATCTTTGGCACAGAAACACCTGCCGGAAAAACATTTGACTTGTTTTTAATAATCGCCATTTGCCTTAGTGTAATAACGGTTATCGCCGATTCAGCTGGTTTTTTTAGTGACCAGTATTACGTTTACGCCAGAGCGGTCGAATGGATTTTTACGATTATCTTTACCGGCGAGTACATAGCCCGCCTTTACTGTTCGCCACACCCGTCAAAATACGCTAAAAGTTTTTACGGCGTAGTCGATCTACTGTCTATTTTACCCAGCTACCTTGCGCTAATTTTTACCGGCGCACAATATTTCTTAATCATTCGCCTGCTTCGTGTATTACGTCTGTTTCGAATCCTAAAACTCATCCGCTACTCTAGCGATGCCAATCTGCTGGTACGTTCGCTTATGCAATCGGGCAGAAAAATTCAAATATTTTTATTTACCGTTATTATTTTGGCAATAATATCTGGCTCGTTTATGTTTGCTATCGAGGGGCCAGAAAACGGCTTTAACAGTATTCCTGAAAGTATTTATTGGTCTATCGTCACCATTACTACCGTTGGCTATGGCGACTTAACTCCACACACTGTCTTCGGAAAATTAGTCGCCAGTATGATCATGATTACTGGCTATTCTATTATTGCCGTGCCTACCGGTATCCTTACGGCAGAAATTGCCAATGAATTGCGCCTCGATCGGTCGAATAAAAAATGTGACAACTGCGGCCGCGCCGGCCATGAGACCGATGCCGTCCATTGCAAATTTTGCGGCGAAATAGTTTGAATTATTATTATTATTCATTTGTTCATTCATTCACATGGAGACAGTTTCTGGAATCAAAGGGCTCTCTGTGTAGCCCAACAGGCTTGGCCTACAGCCTGGATCTATAGTTTACTGATCAAATCATCGTTGAGTTTTTCTAACCCCGCCGCCATGTCATCGCCCAACGCCATAGTAAAAGTTGTTACCCGCCCTACGCCTAAGTCCTGTAACTGTTTAATTTGGTCGAGGCCTTGATCCGGCATAAACATCGCAGTAATTTCAACATCTTCTATCGCACGCCCTGCCTCATCGCAAGCTACCTTTAGCTTTTCTAAATGCTGACGAATTTCCTGGACATCGGTACTGGGAATATACCAACCATCACCTAGCTTGGCCACGCGCTGGTAGACTTTTCCACTTGCACCACCGATCACAATAGGGATATGCCCGTTAGCTGGAAGCGGATAACTTTTAAAGTTTTTCCAATTTAAAAAATCACTTTCATGTTCTACCGTGTCACCCGACCAGACTTTTTTCATCGCCACAATATAATCATCAAAACGTGCACCACGTCGCTCAAATGGCACACCCATCGCGTCAAACTCTTCGCGCAACCAGCCTATCCCCAACCCCAGCATTAATCGCCCGTTAGAAATGAAGTCGATACTGGCCGCCTGTTTTGCCAGAAATAGAGGATTCGCTTCAGAGAGAATATTAACGCCCGTACCAAAACGCAAAGTTTTAGTATGCATAGCCGCTGCCGAGATCGCAATGAGAGGGTCGATGAAGTTGGTTTCGGGAGTTACCGCCATTTTGCCATCGGCGCTATAAGGATATTTTGACGAGTAGTCCACCGGTACAATCACGTGCTCAAAGGTCCACACTGACTCCAAACCATTTTTTTCGGCTAATTGAGAAATACCTATAATTTGGTCTACATGTTTAACGCCGACATTAATAGGGATAAGACTAAATTTCATAGCAGATTCACCTTAGGGATTCACCTGGAAGTCAAGGTACTAAATAGAAAACGTAAAATCGCACACAGATAGATGGCGATATTATACAACGTAATGGGGTGTATCGTGGCAAATAAGCTATACACAAAAACTATAATGCGCAATCAAGCTACACGGCTTTCACTCTCGAGCTTTATGAACCATGTCCGTTTCACCAGACTACGCTGTTCAACGGCTCAACTCGACGGCATAACCCGGAAGAATCTGTTAGCAACAAATCCCTATGGTATAGTCTCTGGCTCCGCACTATTTTAAATTAATAACTATGTTTAAACGCCTCAAAGATTGCCATAACATCGACGACTTTAGACAACTGGCTCGTCAGCGACTGCCGTCACCGGTATTCCACTACATTGATGGTGCCGCCGATGATGAATTAACTTATAGACGCAATACTTCCGCTTACGACGATTGTGATCTGATCCCCAGCGTCCTGGCCGGTGTCGAATCCATCGATATGTCGACTACTGTGATGGGGCAAAAGCTGGACATGCCACTGTTTCTTTCGCCCACAGCATTACAACGTTTATTTCATCATCAAGGTGAATTTGCTGTTGCCGAGGCGGCAAAAAAGTTTGGTACCTTCTTTGGGATTTCCTCGCTCGGAACTGTCAGTATCGAAGCCATTGGCCGTCAGTTTCCTGGCCCGAAATTGTTTCAACTCTATGTCCACAAAGACAAAGGGTTGACACAAAACATGATCGACCGATGCAAACAAGCCAACTTTGACGGCATGATTCTAACGGTTGACACTATTGTCGGCGGTAATAGAGAGCGAGACCTTCGAACCGGTTTTACCACGCCAATAAAATTAACCGCAAAAAGTATAATGAGTTTTGCCACCCACCCTCTATGGGCAGCCAATTACTTTTTAAGAGAAAAATTTGAACTGTCACAACTCAAAGACTATGTCGATGAAGGCACCAACATTACCCTATCTGTCGCCGATTACTTTAATACCATGCTCGACCAAAGCATGGATTGGCAGACTGCAGAGGACATTAATAAGCAGTGGGGGAAACACTTTTGCTTAAAAGGTATCATGTCAGTAGAAGATGCCAAGCGTGCCGTGGATATTGGCGCGACTGCTATCATGGTGTCAAACCACGGTGGCCGCCAACTCGATGGTTCTCGCTCGCCCTTTGACCAACTCGCCGAAATTGTCGATGCGGTCGGCGACAAAATTGACGTCATTTGCGATGGCGGAATTCGTCGTGGCTCCCATGTGTTAAAAGCACTGTCAGTAGGTGCCAAAGCGTGTTCGGGGGGAAGGTTATATCTGTATGCCTTAG
>JAJRPK010000262.1 GCA_024280785.1 Gammaproteobacteria bacterium | reverse complement strand
GCTTGCTTCGATCAAGGGCAGGTCAAGTCCACGTATGGAACCGGCTGTTTTATGTTGATGAACCTTGGATCTCAGCAAGTCATTTCAAAGCATCGATTACTAACCACGACGGCGTATCGCATAGGGGGGGAGGCGACCTACGCTATCGAAGGCTCTATTTTTGTTGCGGGTGCTGCTATTCAGTGGTTGCGAGATGGGTTGAATGTGATTAGCAACGCGGCCGAAAGCGAGGCGCTGGCACTGTCAGTCGAAGACAGCGGGGGAGTGTACTTTGTGCCAGCGTTTACTGGTTTGGGAGCGCCGTATTGGCGACCTGATATTCGGGGGGCGATTGTTGGTTTAAACCGGGACTCGGGAGCAGCGCATATTACTCGCGCCGCACTAGAGGCGCAGGCGTATCAAACGCGAGACTTGATGTCGGCGATAGCAGCGGATGTAGGACACATGCCCACACTAATTCGTATCGATGGAGGCTTGGTAGCGAACCGATTCGTTTGCCAGTTTTTGGCGGATATGCTACAGATATCCATTGAAGTCCCTGCGGTCAGTGAAGCGACGGCTTGGGGGGCGGCCAGTTTAGCGGGGCTTCAAGTGGGTGTATTTTCTGATTTAAAGGATATCGCAAGGGTCTGGGAATTGCGCCAGCGGTACGATGCAACGATGTCGTCAGCTGTAGCCGATAAACTTTACGGCGGATGGCAACAGACGTTGACTGGACTTCTTCACTAGCAGGGTGTGTAGCATGCTAATGCTGGTCTTGTAGTGGGATGCCGTCACGGTGCTATGTGTACAATCATATATACGCCATCATGCGCCCAGTCACAGCATCTAATTTTAGACGGTGTATAAGCGTTAGACGTATGTGTAGGGTTGATTCTTGTGGCTTAGTTTAGCAATAATTCCATCAACGCCTTTTGTGCATGCAGTCGATTTTCTGCTTCGGCCCAGACTACGCTGTAGTTTGGATCTTCTAGCAGTTCACTGCTGACTTCTTGGCCGCGGTGGGCTGGCAGGCAGTGCATAAAGAGTGCGTCTTTGGCTGCAAGCCCCATCAGCTCGTGGTTAACTTGAAAGTTAGCAAAAGCTTTGACCCTTTCATTTTGCTCTTGTTCCTGCCCCATTGAAGCCCAAACATCAGTGACGACTAAGTCGGAATTTTTAACGGCGGCTTGTGGGTCGTTGCTAATAGATACGCGGTCTTTATTAGCTTCGACAAAGTCGCTACGCGGTTCAAAACCTGTGGGGCAAGCAATCCGTAATTCGAAGTCAAATTGCTTGGCAGCGTTAATATAGGATTGGCACATGTTGTTGCCGTCGCCCACCCAAGTAACAGTTTTGCCTTCGATGCTGCCGCGCTGCTCGGTGTAAGTTTGGATATCAGCGAGTAATTGGCAGGGATGAAGTGCGTCGGTGAGAGCATTGATAACCGGTACGCTTGAGTGTTTAGCAAAAGTTTTTATTTTCGCGTGCTCAAAGGTTCGAACCATAATGATATCAACCATTGAAGAAATAACTCTGGCGCTGTCTTCGATGGGTTCGCCGCGACCGAGTTGAGTATCTCGCGGAGATAAAAAAATTGCACTGCCGCCCATTTGTGCCATACCTGCTTCAAATGAAATCCGTGTTCGTGTTGACGATTTTTCGAAGATCATCCCCAATACTTTGCCTGCAAAATTATTAGTGATGGGGGCTTTTTTTAATTCAATGGCGCGATTGATGAGCGATTTCAATTCGCTGGGGTTGAGATCTAATAAGGATAAAAAATTTCGTTTGGTCATTTTCTCTGCCTCTCGCAGTTATTAACTGCCGGGTGCGAATTGATTAATCAAATCGGTAACTATGGTGACGATTTGGTCGGCATTTTCGTCGCTCATGATTAAGGGCGGCAATAATCTAATGACTTTCTCTGCTGTTACATTAATCAGCAAACCTGCTTCCAGCGCCTTAGACACCAGCTCTGTGCAGGGTTTATCGAGTTCTATGCCGATCATTAAGCCGCAGCCGCGGATGTCGACAACAGCAGGATTCTCTGCCAAATTGACTTTAAAATCAGCGATCATTTTGTCGCCCAAAATTCCTGCTCGTTGCGCCAAATGGTCAGTTTCAATAGAGTCGATTACGGCTAACGCAGCGGCTGTGGCGAGCGGGTTGCCGCCAAATGTAGAACCGTGTTTACCTGGAGCTAATGTCTCGGCGGCTAAGCCTTTTGCCATGCAGGCACCAATAGGGACGCCGTTGCCTAAGCCTTTAGCCGTGGTCACTACGTCGGGAGATAACCCCAATCCTTGAAAGGCAAAGTAACTACCGCATCGGCCGTTGCCGGTTTGAATTTCGTCGAGCATAAATAACACTTGGTGTTGATGGCAAAGTTGTTGCAAGCGATGTAGGTATTCTGTGCTGGCAATACGGATTCCGCCTTCACCTTGCACTGGTTCGATTAACAGTGCGGCAATGTTGCTTTGGGTTTTTAAGACTTGCTCCACGGCATCGGCATCATCGAAAGGGATGTTTAGAAAACCAGTGGGTAGAGGTTCAAACCCTTGTTGAATACTTTTGTTACCGGTAGCGGCAAGTGTCGCCAGAGTCCGACCGTGAAAACTGCCGCTCATAGTGATAATTGTTGGATCTGACATGCCTTTATTGTGTGCATGCAGACGGGCGAGTTTTATAGCGGCTTCGTTAGCTTCGGCTCCCGAGTTGGAAAAAAATACGCGATCCATACCGGCCACTTGACAAAGGCGGGTTGCAAGTTTTTGCTGAGCGTCGATGCGATAGAGATTAGAAGTATGCAGCAGCGTCTGTGCCTGGTTTATGATGGCCTTGGTTACAGCGGGGTGGTTATGTCCCAAGCTGGTAACGCTAATTCCGCACAGTGCGTCGAGATAGCGCTTACCGTCAGTGTCGTGTATCCATACGCCGTTACCATGGCTAAAAGTCACGGGAAGTCGTTTGTAAGTATCCATGATGTTTGACTCTGTCATACCAGTCTTCTTTAAGTGGGTTCTATTTACGTTACGTTGCTAGCTGTTGTTAGTTAAAGCGGCTAACTCTTTGGCTAGGTCCACAAAGTTTTAAAAATAGTCAGCCCTCAGACCAGTGGATCAGCCTGCGAGCGTGTCGATATAGAAAAGCTTGCCTGTTGTGTTGTGATGTGCTGAATTCAAGCAAGGATGCTTGATCAGAACGCAAAAAGGCAGCGAAAGCTGCCTATGCAGGGGCGAATACTAGCTTAAGAGAGGGCTGTGAGTAAATAGGGAATATGTCATTAGTCGGTTATTTTTAGGATCTTTAGGCCTTTAGCGTAGCTGTAATCGTGGCGTTAAAAAATGGTACTGTCGAGGCATTTGAAAAGAATCCCCTTTATTTCAAGACCGTTGCTGGCAGGGATGCCAGCGTCGAACTATAGGGACATATTTATGTGTGTCTTGAAATAAAGGGGATTCTTTTCAAATGCCTTATTAGTAACTCCGTGGTCGTAGCCATTGGTCGTAGGGGTTGATATAATGAATGATCTCGCTAGGCGCAGAAAAACGGAAATAGATTGGTTTAGGGTCGTGGTTTAGTAAGTGCCGCTGTAAAAAAAGGGTTACAGTGATCTCTGACCTGGCACCATGCATGCCCCACCGTTAACTATTTACGAGTTAGCGCTAACGCCAACCTAATCCCGTTGAATCTCATCATATAGGAGCCACTGATTAACCATGGACATCATGGACACCATTAAAAACCAAATTGAAAGCAACTCAATCATTCTTTATATGAAGGGCTCGCCCGATCAACCGCAGTGCGGCTTTTCGGCGCAAACGACCGAAGCATTAATGAGCTGTGGAAAACGATTTGCCTATGTCGATATTTTGGCAAACCCTGATATTCGAGCTAATTTACCCAAGTACGCGAACTGGCCGACGTTTCCTCAGTTATGGGTGAACGGAGAGCTTATTGGTGGTTGTGACATCATTGTCGAATTGCAAGGAAGTGGCGAGTTACAGGGCATCGTTGATAGCGCGATTGTTGCAGAGTCTTCATCGACATAACCCCATCGACATGACGTGAGGTGTTTAAAATAGAGCGCTCCCGCACGAAAAAATTTAGAGTTTGACCCCATTATTTTACCCACTGTTTGATTAATTACTGAATATGCAAGTGGCCATTGGTAGCGGTCACCACTGCGAAGGAAATTGCTATGCCTGTAGTTACTCTTCCTGACGGAAGTCAGCGTGTCTTTGATCATCCCGTTTCTATCATGCAAGTCGCTGAGGACATTGGTCCCGGTTTGGCGAAGGCGACAATTGCCGGTATGGTTGATGGCCAGCTTAGTGATGCTAGCGATCTGATCGACAGCGATGTCACTTTAAGGATTATCACTGCGAAGGATGAAGAAGGCGTTGAAATTATTCGTCACTCTTGCGCCCACCTAATCGGTCACGCGGTCAAGCAATTGATGCCCGATGCAAAAATGGTCATTGGGCCGGTGATCGAAGAGGGTTTCTATTATGATATTGCAACCGACAAGCCATTCACTCCAGATGATGTCGACGCTATAGAAAAGCGGATGAAAGAGTTGATTGCCCAAGATTATGACGTTGTTAAAAAAATGACGCCTAGAGCAAAAGTCATCGAAGAGTTTGCCGAGAGGGGTGAAGATTACAAGCTTCGCTTAATCGATGATATGCCTGACGAAACCTCTATGGGGTTATATTATCATCAGGACTATATGGACATGTGCCGAGGGCCTCACGTACCAAATACACGGTTTTTAAAGCACTTTAAGCTAACAAAGTTGGCAGGGGCTTATTGGCGTGGAGATTCAAATAATGAAATGTTGCAAAGAGTTTACGGCACCGCTTGGGCCGATAAAAAAGGGCTAAAGGCATATGTCCATCGGATGGAAGAAGCCGAAAAACGCGACCATCGAAAAATTGGCAAAAAGCTCAACCTGTTTCATTTGCAAGAAGAAGCACCTGGCATGATATTTTGGCATCCACGCGGCTGGGCACTCTATCAGGTGATCGAGCAGTACATGCGTGACGTGCAAAATGCGAACGGTTATCAAGAAATTAGAACACCGTTAGTTGTCGATCGAACGCTATGGGAAAAATCCGGTCACTGGGACAAGTTTGCCGACAACATGTTTACCATTCAGTCAGAGTCTCGCGACTATGCGGTTAAACCCATGAACTGCCCTTGTCATGTTCAGGTATTTAATCAAGGTTTGAAAAGCTATCGCGATTTGCCACTACGACTGGCTGAGTTTGGCTCTTGTCACCGCAATGAGCCTTCAGGCACTCTGCAAGGCCTGATGCGGGTGCGTGGTTTTGTTCAGGATGATGCCCATATTTTTTGTACGGAAGAGAAAGTGCAGCATGAAGTGTCGATGTTTATTGATTTATTGTATTCCGTATACAAAGACTTTGGTTTCGACGATGTACTGGTTAAATTGTCTACTCGGCCAGAGCAGCGAGTGGGTTCTGACGAAATTTGGGACAAAGCTGAACAATCGCTAGAATTGGCATTGAATAATAAGGGCCTGGATTGGGAGTTACTACCGGGCGAAGGGGCATTCTATG
>JAJRPK010000261.1 GCA_024280785.1 Gammaproteobacteria bacterium | reverse complement strand
TAATTCGATTTTAATCGGCGATGAATTAACCGCTTCGATGTTAGGTGAGGTGCCCAGAAAGAAGTTGGCTGGTTTGGTTTCGCTCCGTGGTTCGCGTAATTCCCACGTTGCTATATTGGCAAGAAGCATGGGGATTCCAACGGTAATGGGTGCGGTAGACGTACCGTTTACTCAATTAGAGGGCAGCGAGCTCATCGTTGATGGCTATGCGGGGTTAGTGTATTTTCATCCGACTTTGGATTTGAAGGCAAAGTACGAAGAGATAGTTGAGGAAGAACGTCTGGTCTCTCGAGGGCTTGAGGCGCTAAAGGATTTAAGTTGCGAGACGACAGATGGCCATCGAACAGCTCTATGGGTGAATACCGGTTTGGCGTCAGATGTGATTAGGTCGTTAGATAGAGGTGCAGAAGGGGTTGGTTTGTATCGAACAGAAATTCCTTTTTTGATGCAAGATCGTTTTCCTAGCGAAGAAGAGCAGCGCACTATTTATCGCTTGCAATTAAAAGCTTTTTCCCCTAGTCCGGTTACGATGCGAACCTTAGATATTGGTGGCGATAAATCTTTGCCTTACTTCCCCATTCACGAAGAGAACCCTTTTCTTGGTTGGCGTGGTATTCGCGTGACCCTGGACCATCCAGAAATATTTTTAACTCAAGTAAGGGCGATGATGAAGGCCAATGCTGGCTGCGGCAATCTGCGTATTATGTTGCCTATGATTACCTACGTAAAGGAGCTAGAGGAATCGTTAGAGCTTATTAAGAGGGCTTATTCTGAGCTAATCGAAGAAGGTGTCAAGACTGTGTACCCTCAGATTGGCGTGATGATAGAGGTTCCTGCAGCTGTTTATCTGGTAGAACAGTTAGCAGAAAAAGTCGATTTTTTGTCGGTAGGCAGCAATGATTTAACCCAGTACATCCTGGCGGTAGATAGAAACAATTCTAATGTAGCAGAGCTTTTTGACGCATATCATCCGGCTGTTTTACGTGCGCTTGAGAGTATTGCGAGGTCCTGCCACATAGCGGGAAAACAAGTTAGCATTTGTGGGGAATTGGCAGGCGACCCAGGGGCTGCCGTATTATTGATGGCTATGGGTTATGATGCGCTGTCGATGAACGCGACTAATTTGCCGAAAGTAAAGTCGGTATTGCGTAATGTTAGTAAAGTTGAAGCAGATGCCTTGCTCGAAGAAATTATGGGTTTCCATCATGTTGACGACATTCATGGTGCTGTAGAAGATCTGTTAGAGAGAAAGGGTGTAACTCGATTGTTTCGCGATCGGATCAGGAGTCAGGATAGTTGATATCGGGCTGGCTGTTTTATCTTTCTCTCGGTGCCGCGGCTGGTGTATTGGCTGGATTGTTTGGCGTAGGGGGCGGGGCGATTATTGTCCCCATGCTGATCTTCGCGTTTAGTGCGCAAAGTTTTGCAGCAGAGTCGTTAGTGCATATAGCCGTAGGTACTTCCTTCGCCACGATGGTGGTAACTTCATTGAGTTCAGTCGTCGCCCATCACAAACTGGGTAACGTTCGCTGGCCTGTTTTTCGCAATATGTTGCCGGGTTTAATCGGTGGGGTGATAGCAGGGTCGATTTTAGCTGCAAGCGTGAGCGGTGCTAATTTAGAGCAGGCTATCAGCCTGTTTTTAATGTTAGTTGCGTTGCAAATGTTTTTTGCCATTCAGCCACCAGGCGTGTTTGGTTTGCCAGGGCGCTGGGTACAAATGGGTGCGGGCGGGTTTATCGGCGGGTTAAGCGCATTTTTTGGTATCGGCGGCGGGTCGCTTACGGTCCCCTACCTTAGCGCTTGCCGTGAGCCGATGAAAAATGCTATTGCAACTTCGGCTGTTTGTGGTTTTCCCATTGCTGTGTTTGGGGCGTTAGCGTATTGCTATCAAGGTTTGGGCAGCCAAACTTTGCCGGAGTGGTCTACAGGGTATATTTATTGGCCAGCTTTTATCGGCATTGCCGTGGTGAGTACGCCCTGCGCAAAACTGGGGGCTATACTTGCCGCTCGATTACCTGATCGACTGCTTAAAAAGAGTTTTGCAGTGATGCTGGCTTCTATAGGATATTTATTGTTTTCTCGGTAGCACTTGCCCCTTTGCGTAGAATCTAAGAGTTTCGAGTTTATTATGTTGCAATACCCAATCATTGATCCCGTAATAATAGCGTTAGGGCCGCTTAAAGTTCGTTGGTACGGCATGATGTATTTGCTGGGTTTTTTGGCCGCATATTGGCTGGGTCGTCGGATGGCGCGACAGCCATGGTCGCCTGTGCACTCGGACCAAGTCGAAGATTTGGTATTTTATGGTGCCTTAGGTGCTGTTTTGGGCGGCCGTCTTGGTTATGTTTTTTTCTATGGTTTTGACCATTTTGTTCAAGACCCGTTGTGGCTATTTAGAGTGTGGGAAGGGGGTATGGCGTTTCATGGTGGTCTGCTTGGAGTATTTGCCGCACTGATTTTATATGCCCGAAAGCTTAGCCAGCCTTTGGGTGCAATTTGTGATTTTGTTGCTCCTTTAGCGCCTATAGGTTTGGGGCTGGGTAGGTTAGCTAATTTCATTAATGCCGAGCTTTATGGGCGAGCGAGCGATGTGCCGTGGGCGATGGTGTTTCCAACCGATAGCCTTGGGCTTGCTCGACACCCTTCACAACTATATCAAGTATTTTTTGAAGGGCTGGTGTTGTTTATTCTATTGTTTTGGTTTACTCGTATCAGGCGTCCGCAGTGGGCTGCAACGGGAGTATTTTTGCTAGGGTACGGGATGGCTAGATATGGAGTAGAGTTTTTTCGTGAGCCTGATGCGTCACTTGCATTTGAGTGGATGACTCGAGGCCAATTGCTATCGCTGCCGATGATTATCGCTGGTGCGCTTATGTTAATATACAGCTACAGAAGTTATAGCGGCCAGAATAATAACTACAAAAGTAGCTTGCAGCGAGAGTCGACGCAATTAACCGGGGAGTCCTCTCCCAAAAAGAGCGCGTCGCACGGTGGTAAGCGGAACAAAAAAACGGCCGGCAACAAAAAAACATCCCCAAAGAAGAAACGTTAGATTATGCAGCAGTATTTAGACTTAATGCGCCACGTGCGCGATAACGGCGTATTTAAATCCGATAGAACGGGCACAGGTACGTATAGTGTTTTCGGTTATCAAATGCGTTTTGATTTGGCTCAGGGCTTCCCTGTGTTGACGACCAAAAAATTACACTTAAAATCCATCATCCACGAGTTGCTTTGGTTTTTGGCGGGTGATACTAATATTGCTTATCTTAAAAAGAACAATGTATCTATTTGGGATGATTGGGCAGACGATAATGGTGAATTAGGCCCTGTCTATGGATATCAGTGGCGATCGTGGCCGACGGCGGATGGGCGAAATGTCGATCAGATCAAACACCTGTTAATGCAGTTAAAAGAGAATCCTGATTCTCGGCGGCATATGGTCAGTGCATGGAATGTTGCTTGTATTGAGGAAATGGCGCTGCCCCCCTGTCATACGATGTTTCAATTCTATGTTGCCGAGGGCAAATTATCCTGTCAGTTATATCAACGAAGTGCAGACATATTTCTCGGCGTCCCTTTTAATATTGCATCGTATGCACTGCTTACCAAGATGATAGCGCAGGTATTGGATTTAGCGGTTGGTGATTTTGTACACACTTTTGGTGATGCTCATTTGTACAGTAATCATATGGAGCAAGTAGAGTTGCAATTACAAAGAAAGCCGTTGAAATTGCCGACAATGATGATCAATCCAAAGGTTAATGATCTTTTTTCGTTTGGCTTCGAAGACTTTGACTTACAGGGCTATGAGCACCACCCGCACATTAGTGCCCCTATAGCTGTTTAGTCCGAGTCTATCCTTTCGAGGGTTATGTAACTTATGGGCCTTATACGAAATGGGCCGTAGGGCTGCATAGTGCTTGATGGTAATGTGGTGGCGTGACAGCCTTATTGTGAAAATTTATGGGGTTAAAGTTTATCCATACTGTTTGGCATTGGTTTTCGTGTAAACATCGTTGATGAGTTTAAATAAGAGTCGGAATGAGCCTGAGGTGCTGGCGTATTGCCTTTATCTTCTGTAAAACTACCGTAGAACATTGAAATTACGATATTCAAAAGTAAGAAGATAAGGTAATATCGCTAGCGAGCTGGCGAAACCAGTCCTAAATAAACACAAGGTTTTAGCGGTTAAGCGCCCTTTTATTATTGCGTAACACTCTGATATGTTATTAAATGCGCCGCGCTGTATTGCTCTTTCGGCTATTAAATATAGTTGTCACTAAGAAAAATACTTGATCTGTAAGCTGAAAACTAGCTACTTGAGGGAGCAGATTGGATCAACAGCAAAGCACCGACTAAGCAAAGCTTTACTGAAGTACTCGAAAGTACTCGAAATTTACAAATTTGCCTTATAACCGATCGTTTGGCGTAAGGCGTGGTCGTAGTAATATATATAAACATCGATACTAAATCGTCATCTAATTCGGAAACACGATTCTCATGGCTACTCTTTTATCTTCTCCGTTACCACGGGCTTTTACCCGCGCCGCGCGAATCGGACTGTGTTTATTCAGTTCGGCTTGCCTTTATGCCACTACGGCCAACGCGGATAAACTAGACGACGTGTTTACAGTCGTCCAGACCAAGTCGACATCGGCACAAAAATCACAAGTTAAAATCGACGGTATTGCCGACCAAACCGACAACCTTCTGCAAAAATATAAGCAGGTTAATAAAGAGATAGAGGGTTTGCGAGTATACAACGCACAACTTGAAGCCCGGATCCAGAACCAGATAGAGCGAATTGCCGAAATAGACTTGGCAATGTCTCAGGTTACTGTAATTCAGCGTCAAATTACGCCGTTGTTGATCAAAATGCTTGACGGGCTAGAAAACTTTGTCGCTCTCGATGTTCCTTTTCTCGAACAAGAGCGTAAAGACCGTGTAGCTACACTTCGCTTTAACATGGGCAAATCAAATCAAGCTGTAGCCGAAAACTTCCGGCAGGTATTAGAAGCTTACAAAATTGAAAACGAGTACGGTCGCAAGATCGAGGCTTACGAAGCAAATATTGATTTTAACGGCGATGGCAAAGAGCGAAAGGTTGACATGTTCCGGGTGGGTCGTATCGCTTTATTGTACAAAACCGAAGATGGTTTAGAGGTAGGCCGCTGGGATAATGCAACCCGAACATGGGAGTCGCTAGATGCTGGCAAATGGAGCAGTCATATTAATATGGGTATCCGCATCGCGAAAAATCAAGCCGTTAAAGATATTCTTCAGTTACCGATTTCAGCGCCGGAGGCAGCCCAATGAAAAATTTACTGGTGAAATTAGGCGTCCTTCCCGTTTCATTGCTAGCCGTCGCTGCGTTGACAGTTGGTTCGGCCGCATATGCTCAAGACAGTGCCAAATCTCTTGATGAGTTACTAAACTTTGTTAAGCAAGGCAAGGTGAGTGAAGAGCGTCAGAATAAACAGCGCGAAGCACGCTTTTTGAGCGATAAGAAAGAGCAATCCAAATTACTCGCGCAAGCCAAGCAAACGCGAACTCAAGAAGAGCAGCGCTCGACACGATTAGAAAAAACATTCGAAGAAAACAAAGAAAAGATTGGTCTTAAGCGCGAAGCGTTGATTGAAGCAAAAGGCTCCTTAACTGAGTTATTTGGACATATCAACTCTACAGCAGGTGACATGCGGGAAAACTTTGATACCTCTTTGGTCAGTGTTCAGTATCCTAATCGAGGTGGTTTTTTAACTGAGTTAATCGAAAAGTTAAAAGGTGATGCCTTACCGACTATCGCTGAAATTGAAAGGGTATGGTTTGAGCTTCAACGAGAGATGATAGAATCTGGCCGCGTAGTGAGTTTTAATACGACTATTGCAACGGCTGCAGGAGACGAGATTCAGGCAGATGTCGTTCGAGTGGGCTCCTTCAATATGGTCACTAGCGACGGGCAGTATCTCAAGTACTCTAACAACACCTTATCTATTCTTCCTCGTCAGCCCGCGAGCAACTATACTGGCTGGGCGGCAGACCTAGCGGCATCAAGCGACAGTTATAGTCGGTTTGGTGCGGACCCTACCGGGCCGACAGGCGGTAGTTTGCTAGCTGCTTTTATCAATACGCCAACATTAAAAGAGCGCTGGCATCAGGGTAAACAAGTCGGTTATGTTATTACCGCTGTTGGCGCGATAGCGATGTTAATTGCTGCTTGGCGTTTTATTGTTCTACTCATCGTTGGGAGCAAGGTCAGTAGCCAGCTAAAAAGCAGCACTGTAAGTACTAATAATCCTTTGGGCCGCGTCTTGGCGGTCAATGAAGATAATCCAAACTTAGACACTGAAACTCTAGAGTTGAAATTGAACGAAGCCGTTCTTAAAGAGATTCCACCGTTAGAAAACTCCTTAACCTTGCTTAAGATCATTGCGGCGGTTGCTCCGTTACTGGGTCTTTTGGGTACGGTAACGGGGATGATCATTACCTTTCAGGCGATTACTATATTCGGTGCCGGTGATCCCAAGACCATGGCGAGTGGTATATCCAGCGCTTTGATTACTACGGTACTGGGTTTGATTGTTGCCATTCCAACTCTGCTAGTACACACCATTGTTAGTGGCCGGGCTAAGCGGATTATTCATACTATTGAAGAGCAAGCAGCGGGTATTATTGCTAGAAATGCCGAAAATGAACAGGGCTAACAGGACACACTGAGCATGCCGTTTATATCTGAAGTAATGGAGCTCGTCTTCGATTTTCTCGACAAGGGTGGCCCTGTCTTATTGCTAATCGGTGGCCTGTTGTGCCTAATGTGGACGCTAATCTTTGAGCGGGTATTCTATTTCGCTGGTGGCTTGAAAAAAGATGTAGCGCTTGTTATGTCGGAATGGGAAGCTCGCAGTGACCGGCGATCGTGGGGCGCAAAGCGAATACGCGAAGCGATGATTTCTGAAACTGTGATGAAAATCAACCAGAACATGGCATTGATTAAAACGTTGGTCGCATTAGCACCAATGTTAGGTTTACTCGGTACAGTAACGGGAATGATCGAAGTATTCCATGTTATGGCAGTTGGCGGCGGCGATGCTAAATTGATGGCGGGTGGTGTATCGCGAGCGACCGTACCGACGATGGCAGGAATGGTTGCTGCGTTGTCAGGTGTTTTTGCTCAAGCGTACTTAGGTCGAGTCGTCGAACGCGAAAGCGCATTACTTGAAGATCACCTAACATCCGATCACTAGTTTTAATTTTAAGGTATTAAGTCAATATGGCTACTAGAGGCAGGTCCGCAAGAGCAGATCAAGACGGCGGTGAGATCGACCTTACGCCGATGCTTGATGTTGTATTTATCATGCTGATTTTCTTTATTGTGACGGCTGTGTTTATCAAGGAACCCGGCATTGACGTGACTCGCCCTGACACGATAAAGCGCGATCAAGTAAAAAACCAAAATATATTGGTCGCTATAAACAGTAAAAATGAGATCTGGATCGACCGTAAAAAAGTTGACGAAAGGGCGATTAAAGTCGTTATCGAGCGAATTCAAGTCGATAACCCTTTAGGTGCGCTGGTTATACAAGCTGATAACGAATCCAATGCCAAGGCTTATGCCTTGGTTTGGGATGCGGCGAGAGAAGCGGGTGTGACCGATATTTCATTAGCGACCGATCCGAAGTAGAGGGAATATCGATTATGCCAGCGTTACGTCTAGTCGGTAGCATCATTTTAGGCTTACTTGTCGCATTTGCTCTTTTTGTATTGATGAGCACATTGATTGATATGGGAGATCCGAATTTTAATAATGAGGATGCGGTTAAAATTGGTGATATCACCATGCCCGACACCGATATCGAAGCTAAGCTAGACGAAGAGCTACCCGCTAAACCCGACGAAGTAGAGGCCCCTCCACCAGAGGTTGAATCGCAAGAAGTTGAGATTGACTCACCTGATAATGCTCTCAATATCTCTTTGGGTGGCGGTAAGTTTAAGCCAGAGATTGGATTAAAAGGTGGTTTTGCTCGCGACACTGATTTTATCCCGGTTTATATTCCAACGCCGCGTTATCCTAGTCGTGCAGAAAAAACGGGTAAGCTAGGTTATGCCGTTGTAGAAGTAACTGTGACGACATCAGGTGGCGTACGAGATGTGAAGTTATTAGAAGAGTGGCCCGAAAATTACGGTTTTGGCAAGTCGGCGGTAAAAGCAGCGGCAAAGTTAAAATATAACCCTAGAGTCATTAATGGTGTTGCCGTTGAAGTGCCCGGAGTATTGTATAAGTTTAGTTTCACCGGGTTTGGTGACAGCTAACGTTTAGTGCGTAAAATTACGGTCTTATGTATAAGGCTTATTACGGACGTTTCAAGAGTAGAGTTATGTCTTTAAAGCGAACGAAAACAGGCGGGTTCAGGTGGCTAACTCAAACAGTCTGCCTTGCTTTTACAGCGGCGGTACTACTGGTTGCTAGTCCTGTGTGGGTTGACACGGTTGCCGCCGAAAAGCTAAGCAAGGCGCAAAAAGAAGCGAAATTAAAGTATAAAAACACAGTTACACAAAAACGCAAATCGGTAGGTGCCATTTGCGGAAAAAAACTGCAAAAAATTATAGAGCTGACCGAAGTAGAAGATTGGAAAGCGGCCGAGGAAAGCTTGGCTAATGCGCTAAAGCGAGGTTGTAGACCTGGCTACGAGCAGTCTCAAGTGAATCGCTATTTGGGCTATGTATATTATGCTCAGGATAAAATCCCACAAGCGATAAAAGCTTATATGGCAGTGATCAATGAGCCCGACTCAGATTACCAGCAGCGTATTGACATTCGCTACACGGTGGCTCAGCTATTATTTGTTCGCGAAGACTACAAAGGAGCTGTAGAGCAGCTAGAGGCGTGGATGAATACGGCGGTTATTGTAGATCCCGGTGGTAAGATTTTATTAGCCAGGGGCTATTACCAGTTAAATCGCAAGTCCGATGCGCTAGAGTTAGTCGAAGAAGTTATTGAAGATGCGATTGCAGAAGGTTTGGTGCCAAAGGAAGTCTGGTTGAGTTTTCAGTGGGCATTGTATTACGAGAAGGATGATTACAAAGCAACTATTTCTGTTAGCAATCTTTTATTAACTAACTATCCCAAAATAAAGTATTGGAAGCAGCTATCTGCGATGTACGGTGCATTGGAACAGAGCGATAAAGAAACCATTGCCTTAGAGATCACCTATTTACAGAATGGTTTAGACAAAGAAAAGCAGTTTATTGCGTTGGCTTATCAGTATCTTGCAATAGACATTCCTTATCGCGCTGCTCAAGTTTTAGAAAAAGCAATGAAAGAAGAAAAAGTTGAGCGGACTGAAAAGAACTCGGGTATTCTCGGATCGTCTTTTCAGCGAGCTCAAGAGTACATCAAGGCTTCGCCCTATTTGGAAGAGGCTGTCAAGAAATCCAAGAAAGGTGAAGCATGGTCGCGATTGGCGAATGTTTATCTTAATTTAAACCAGAATGAAAAAGCGTTGTTGGCTACACGCAAAGCCTTGAAGAAAGGTGGCCTTAAGAGAGAAGATTTGTTATGGATGAACAAAGGTAGTGCCGAAACCGCTTTGCATTGTTATGAAGATGCTGCAAAGTCATTTGCCAAAGCGGCTAAATTCAAAAAGACGGAGAAGGGCGCAACTAGCTGGAAGCGATACGTTAAACACGAAGGCGACCGTCGCGCTAATCTCATTGCTAACGGTGCTAATCTAGCAACATGTAAAAAGGTGTAGTTAACTTCTAACCTTTGATTTGAATAAAAAAAGCCGCTAGATAGCGGCTTTTTTTATTACTAAGAATTGGTTGTGGATACCAGGCAGCTATTTTAAATACGCTGGATATTTCATTTTGTCGGTAACTGTGGTTATTTCTACCCCTTGTTACAGCTGGTATACTTTGATTATTTGAACAATTATCTGGCCGATATCATTATGACTAAACCCACTAAACCTTCAATTAACAAACGCCGTTTTTCATCCATTGTGGTTGACGGCAATGACCGAGCAGCAAGTCGGGCTATGTTACGGCCAGTTGGTTTTAGTGACGCCGATTTTAAAAAGCCGCAAGTGGGCATCGCGTCGACGTGGAGCATGGTGACGCCGTGCAACATGCATATTAATACTTTGGCCGATGAAGCTTGTAAAGGCGTAGATGCGTCGCGGGGTAAAGGTGTAATTTTTAATACCATCACCGTTTCAGACGGTATTTCCATGGGTACTGAGAACATGAAGTACTCACTTGTGTCTAGAGAGGTTATTGCCGATTCGATTGAAACAGTTATGGCCTGCCAAGGTTTCGACGGCATTGTTGCGATTGGCGGCTGCGACAAGAATATGCCGGGCTGCTTGATGGCCATCGCGCGGCTAAATAGACCCGCAGTGTTTGTTTATGGCGGTACGATTTTACCCGGTAAACACAAAGACAAGCAGCTTGATGTGGTCTCTGTTTTTGAGGCAATCGGCGCGCAAGCGAATAATAAAATATCGTTAAAGGAGCTAAACGACATCGAGCATAAAGCGATTCCCGGGCCGGGTTCCTGTGGTGGAATGTACACGGCAAATACGATGGCGTCGGCGATAGAAGCGATGGGTATGAGCTTGTCTAACAGCTCGGCGCAGTCAGCGATTTCGACACACAAGTTGAAAGACTCCGAAGATGCGGGTCGAGCCGTTATGAATTTGATTAATAAAGGCATTACGCCAAAAATGATCATGACGAAAAAAGCGTTTGAAAATGCTATTACGGTGGCGATAGCGCTAGGTGGGTCCACTAACTTAGTGTTGCACTTGTTAGCGATGGCACATTCGATTGGCGTAAAGTTGAGTCTTGCTGATTTTACTCGAGTGGGTAAGCGGGTTCCCATGCTGGCAGATTTAAAGCCGAGTGGGCGTTATAGCATGGCAGACTTGATTAATGTGGGCGGTATTCAACCGCTAATGAAGATGCTGCTCGGTGCAGGCTTGCTTCACGGCGATTGCCTTACAGTTACCGGCAAAACATTAAAGCAAAATTTGGCAAAGGTAAAACCGTATCCCGGTACGCAAGACATTATTCGCCCGCTGGATAATCCAATTAAAGCCGACAGCCACTTGGTTATATTAAAAGGTAATTTAGCTCCAGACGGTGCGGTGGCTAAAATTTCAGGTCACGAAGGCTTTCAGTTTGAAGGCATCGCACGAGTCTTTAACTCATCGGATGCCGCGTTAAAAGCAATACTGGGTAAAAAAATCAAGTCGGGCGATGTTGTGGTTATTCGCAATGAAGGTCCAAAAGGAGGCCCTGGAATGCAAGAAATGTTATCCCATACAGGGGCGATTATGGGGCAAGGGCTAGGTAATGACGTTGCGTTGATTACCGATGGGCGATTTTCTGGTGGAACACACGGATTTGTTGTGGGCCATATTACTCCCGAAGCGCACGTGGGTGGGCCTATTAGTTTGCTAAAAAATGGTGACCGTATAACGATAGATGCCAGTAGTAAAAAAATCACCATGGATGTCAGTGCTAAAGAATTAGCACTGCGTAAGAAACAGTGGAAGGCACCCAAGCAAAAATATAATCGTGGCGTACTCGCGAAATATGCGGCAAACGTGAGCTCGGCTTCTGAAGGAGCCATTACCGATCGCTTCTAATTAGTGTGTTTGCAAAAGAAAGGCTAACAAGTAGGCCTAGCCTTGGTTTGTATTCCAGTCACACTATGCTATAGCAATAACGGCCTTACCCACGACCTTTCGCTGTTGTAAATCAGCAATAGCTTGACCCGTTTCAGCTAATGAATAAAACTGAAACGGAGGGTCTGGTAATTTCCCTTGCTGATATAGATTCAAGACAGCTGATGTAACGGTTTGCTCTAACGCGGGCTCTATTCCAATTGTACCGCCCCAATCGACACCGACTATTTGACATTTTTTTAACAGCACAAGGTTAAGCGGAATACGCGGGATCTCGCCTGCGGCAAATCCTACTACCAAATAACGAGCGCCCGGAGCGCAGGCGCGTAGGGCGAGTTCGGCATAGTCACCACCGACAGGGTCAAAGACTAAATCTACTCCTCTGCCATTCGTTAATGC
>JAJRPK010000260.1 GCA_024280785.1 Gammaproteobacteria bacterium | reverse complement strand
CTGATGCATCAGATAGCGCACCTGTAAAACTACTCATACCAAAACCATAACGCTACAGAAGCGCTGTTGCCGCTGTAGCATTTTCTTGCTCCCAGTCGTTTTATATGACTTGCTTTAGGCTGTCTTTATGTGATCACTGTAGGTTTATCTCTACCGGTAAAGTGCGTAATCTGAGCTGTTTCTGCGGCGATTTCTGCAAGCGGCTTAAGGAGTTCATGGGCATTTGCTGAAAAGTCAGCTTTTTCTTGGGTATAAGCTTCCAGGTAAATGCGTAACGTTGCGCCTTGGGTGCCGGTACCTGATAAGCGAAACACGATGCGGCTGCCATCTTCGAAACCGATGCGTAGACCTTGCTGATTGCTGATTGAGTCATCAATGGGGTCGGTATAGCTGAAGTCATCGGCATATTGCACGCTAAAAGCGCCTAACGGTTTGCCAATTAAGCCACTGGATTTGGCGCGCAGCGCTTCCATCAGGCTGTTAGCGCCATCGCTCTCAACTTCTTCATAATCGTGGCGAGCGTAAGCATTGCGCCCAAATTCTTGCCAATGCTGCTGAACGATATTAATGACCGGCTGTTGTTTGGCGGCGAGCAGGTTGAGCCAGAACAAAACAGCCCAGAGGCCATCTTTTTCGCGTACATGATCGGATCCCGTACCAAAGCTCTCTTCGCCGCAGAGCGTGATTTTCCCGGCATCAAGCAAGTTGCCGAAGAATTTCCAACCTGTGGGTGTCTCGTAGCATTCGATACCAAGCTTTTCTGCGACGCGATCGACGGCAGCGCTAGTGGGCATGGAGCGCGCGACGCCGGCAAGTCCATGTTTATAACCCGGTATAACCGCGGCGTTGGCGGCGAGTATGGCCAGGCTATCGCTGGGTGTGACAAAGATATTTCGCCCGAGAATCATATTCCGGTCGCCATCGCCATCGGAGGCGGCGCCGAAAAAAGGGCCGTTATCGGAAAACATTTGTTTGACCAGTTCTTTGGCATGAGCAAGATTGGGGTCGGGGTGACCACCACCAAAATCGAGTAAGGGTTCGGCGTTAAAAGCAGTGCCGGGTGGGCAGTTCAGCACTTGCTCAAAGATTTGTTTAGCATAGGGACCGGTGACAGCATGCATGGCGTCGAAGGCGATGCGACGGTCGTTGCCTTGCAGATAATCGCGAATCTGATCGAAATCGAACAGTGATTGCATAAGGTTACTGTAGTCAGCAACCGAATCAATGACGCGAATTTTTAGCGATCCGAGTTCGAATTTTCCGAGTTTGTCGAGATCGATCTCACGGGCTTCGGCAATGCGGTATTCCTTCAGTTGCTTGGATTCGGAATAAATGGCCTCGGTGATTTTTTCCGGGGCAGGGCCGCCATTAGGGGTGTTGAATTTAATCCCGAAGTCTTTGTCGGGGCCGCCGGGATTATGGCTGGCGGAAAGGATAATTCCGCCGTCTGTCTGGTGTTTACGGATGAGATGCGAAGCAGAGGGCGTCGAGAGTATGCCTCCTTGGCCAATTAACAGTTCACCCAGGCCATTGGCGGTAGCCATGCGGATAATGATCTGAATGGCCTCTCGGTTGTAGTAGCGTCCGTCGCCGCCGACTACTAGCCGAGCACCTTTAAGCGTCGGCAGGGTATTGAAGATGGCTTGTACAAAGTTCTCCAGATAATGAGATTGTTGGAATACTTTGACGGGTTTTCTCAGGCCTGAAGTGCCGGGCTTCTGGTCATTAAAGGGTTTCGTCGAGATGATGTCGCTATTTTGGTCCATTTTTTATGTTTCCCAGCCGGTGTGTTTAAAAAATTGTGTTAGTATTTTTCGATGCGTTGGCCTGAGAGCTGTAAATTTTGTGAAAGCCCCAAACCGCGTAGTTTTGCCGCACTGATGGATTTGTACGAGCACAACTACATGCGGTTAAAATGCCTCTGTCCGCCCATTAAAGATATCACAGGTCATGTGGTTTCTCAGGTTTTAAACGCTGATGATTTACACCTAATCGTTATTGAACAGTCGCGGCATACCACTACTTTTCGTTTAACGTATGAAATGGCGGATAACGTACCTCGACCGAATCTAACCCTGCGCATTTATCATGATGCTCGGCAGGCCGAGGTTCTGAGTCGGGGGCGAAACGATCTAGCCAGTATGGATCGAGGGCTTACTGATGCTGCGTTGCTGAGTCGGTGGAAAACAAATCGTTTTCTATATAAGTGGCTAAATTACTGCCGTAAACAGGGGCATGGATATGATGGAAATTGCCTAATTGATCACACCAATGAGCTCATTTTAGGGGGCGATCTCGTCATTCAAGATTAGTTTTTGTACCTCTCGTTATATAGTAATGATTCCTATTGTCAATAACTTAGTCTGTTTTAATAATAGTTGACTGTTTTAGTTGGTTATTGTATAAATAAAGCCTGATTAATTTACTCAGGTATTGGTCTGAGAGGTTTAAGATTATGAGGCTTTCAACAAAGGGTCGTTATGCTGTGACGGCGATGATGGACCTGGCATTGCATGACCGGGAAGGTCCTGTGACATTGGCAGATATATCCCAAACTCAGGGGATTTCTTTGTCCTATCTTGAGCAGCTGTTTGCGAAATTGCGCAAAAAGAATTTAGTAGAAGGTGTTCGAGGTCCTGGTGGAGGTTATCGGCTCGCAAAAATGCCGAATCTAGTGACCGTGGCAGAGATTATCACTGCAGTCGATGAAAACGTAGACGTT
>JAJRPK010000259.1 GCA_024280785.1 Gammaproteobacteria bacterium | reverse complement strand
GGGTTTCATGGGCTGCTCCTTAGCCTACAAAAGGCTTCACTACGACTAAAATAATAATAGCGAATAAGATGATGACCGGGGCTTCGTTAAACCATCGGTAAAAAGTGTGTGAGTGGGGTTCTTCGCCTCGGACAAATCGCTTTATATAGCGGCCGCATTGAAAATGATAAAGACTAAGTGCGGCAACCAACCCCATTTTGCATAGAAACCAGCTTTGGCTTAAATAGTAGTTTAGATTCGATATTGTGAGCCAGAAACCGAAGCCTACGGCGAGAAACGCCAGTGGTGTAATAAAACGATAGAGCTTTTGCTCCATAATCAAAAGTTGGGCGCGAGTCTCGGGGTGTTTATTCATTGCGTGGTAGACAAAGAGACGCGGTAAATAAAAAATACCTGCAAACCAGCAAATAACGAAAACAATGTGGAAAGCTTTGATCCAAAGCATACTAAATAAACCTAAACCTAAACCTAAACCTTAATTTAATGGGTATCGATCATTTTTCTCGAAATCTAGCCAGTCGATTCAGCTGAGGCTGAATTTGCATAATCTGCCTTAAATCGTCTATCTTGTCACGGTAATGCAAAGAATGCACTTTTGTTTTGCCGATAAGGATCTTATCATTCTCTCATCATTTGAGAATAAATTCTGCTCGGTAGTTAATGCTCGGTAGTTAATGTTCTGTAGTTTGTGTTTGCTAGCTTTTGTTTAGTAGATATGGCCGAGAGTAAGTAGGGTAATGTATGACAAAGCTGGACTATAATCGTAAGTAAATATTGTTTAAAGGGTAGATAGACAGGTGAGTAAAGTTAAGGAGTCAATTAAAGTAGGAGTCATCGGTGCAACGGGCTACACAGGCTCTGAGTTACTTCGTTTGCTCTTGCAACATGCGAATGTACAGTTATCTATGGTGACGTCACGATCGGATGCCGGTGTAAGTATTGCGGATTATTGGCCTAATTTACGTGGTCGTTGCGATTTGACTTTTGTATTGCCTGACGTCGATCGGCTCGCCGATAATTGTGATTTAGTTTATTTTGCAACTCCTCATGCTGTGTCAATGCATATGATGCGTGAGTTAATGAATAGGGATGTACGGGTAATTGATTTATCGGCCGACTTTCGTCTGCGAGATATTCCTCTGTGGGAAAAGTGGTACGGTGTTGAACACGCTTGCCCCGAAGTTGTTGCTCAGGCGGTTTATGGTTTGCCCGAAGTTAATCGCGATAAAATACGTGATGCAAAATTACTGGCCTGTGCGGGTTGTTACCCCACGGCAGTACAGTTAGGGCTTATCCCCTTGTTGGAACAGAGTCTTATCGATCCACAGGATTTAATTGCCAACGTAGCTTCGGGAGTTAGTGGCGCAGGACGGCAAGCTAAAGTTGCTAACTTGTTTGCTGAGCTTAGCGATAACTTTAAAGCCTACGGAGTGAGCGGACATCGGCATTTGCCTGAAATAGTCCAAGGTCTCGACGACGTGTCACCAGAGAAAGTTAATCTGACATTTGTTCCGCACTTATTGCCGATTATTCGCGGTATACACGCAACTTTGTACTGCAAGCCAAAAGATTTCAGTATAGATTTTCAAAGTGTTTTTGAGCAGCGTTATAAAAATGAACCCTTTGTCGATGTATTGCCTGTGGGTGTATATCCAGAAACTCGCAGTGTTAAAGGGACTAATGTGTGCCGTATTAGTGTTCAGCCCGTAGAGGACTCTGGAGTTCTGGTGATTCTGGTGGTTGAAGATAATTTAACCAAAGGAGCTGCGGGGCAAGCCGTGCAGGCAATGAATATTATGTACGACTGGGACGAGACGCTTGGGCTAAATGATATTGCCTTGATGCCTTGATGCCTTGATGCCTTGTTCATTGGGATTAACTTTGAAAATTACGAATATACTGTGGGTTTGTGGAGCGCTTTGAGTTTAATGTCTACTCTAATCTTGATGAATCCAGGCACGCGATAAAACAATGAATGATTATCGTTCGGTCGTTGTCCGAATTACCCCTCGATTGAGGTGGATTCTATTGCTGCTGGTCACATTGGCGTTAGTAAGCCAGCTCGCGGCCTATTTTATCGGGCGGTCTCAAGGCCAAAGTCTCGCGGAGCTGGCAATAGTAGATAACCAATCTTTACGACAAGAGATCGTTGCGCTGGAACAAGCCCTCCAGAGCCAGCGCCAGAGGGCGGTTAGAGCAGAGAAAACGGCGGAAATAGATCGTTTGGCCGTAGAGGGAGTGCATCAAACGTTACTGAATTACCATCGGGAAGCCGCAGAGTTAAGAAGTGATGTAGATTTTTATCGTAGTCTGATAGCCCCGGAAGAATTAGAGCGTGGGCTAAATTTATACTCGTTTAAGCTATCTTTTGATACCGACACAGGTTTATATCGGTACCGTGCTTTAGTGACTCAAGCAGGCGCACAAAACTTGGTGATCAAGGGCAAATTATCCATTACGCTAACCTTAGCGCAACAACCGGCTGGATATACCGTAGGAGAGGGCATAGAAGGTGTCCCTGGGCAGTCCTCGGGTCAGGAACAAAAAGAGCAAGTGTTTTCGTTGGCTGAGATGCCAGCCTTTGATGGTCAGTTGCCGGCCAAGCTACGTTTTCGATTTTTCCAAAAAGTGGAGGGCGCGTTCAAATTGCCCGATGGCCAGCGGCCTGTTAGCATGGAGGTCGAGGTTAAATCAACGGGAAAATCGGCGCATCATATTCAACAGCATTTTACTTGGCAGCAATTAGCGGAGACCTTTTAATGTTTGGAAATAATCCTAAATCCAGTGCAAGCAATAGTCATGGGACAACATTGATCGCTAAGGGAACCGAGATTAGTGGGCAAATAACTTTTTCGGGTTCCTTAGAGATAGAGGGTGTCGTGCGTGGCAATATCGTAGTCGAGCAAGGTAACGAATCAGCACAGGTGCGAATTCAAAAAAGTGGTGAAGTATTTGGCGATATCTGCGCGCCGGTTGTGATCGTTAATAGCTCTGTTGAAGGAAATGTCTATTCTTCAAAGCGCGTAGAGTTGGCCGCGAATGCTGTAGTGTGTGGTGATGTACATTATCAAATTATTGAAATGGTCAAAGGAGCTCAGGTAAACGGAGGGCTACTTTATACTAATGAAGCTAGGCAAGTATCAGCTTCTGCGGAGGATAAAACGGGCACTTCAGGTTTTGGCTCAGATAACGGCTCATTCGACTCGGGTGAAATTTTAGAGAAATATGTTGATTCAGGTTTGAGCGATTGAGCTTTGATTACGGCTTATGTCAGAGCAACTTTTTGTAGAAGTGGTTCTGAGGGGTTAAGCGTCGATTCAACAATATTCTGTTTAATGGATGTGAACGGGAAAACATTCTATTTCACATAATGTCTTGTTATTTAAGCATTTATTCAAATTTTTACCTTGGAGTAGCTCAGAAAAAGCAGTTTATTTGCTTGTTCCCAGTCATCGATTAGCTGTATTATCATATTGAATCCAGTCTTGAAGTTATTCTTGGATAACTTCGGCAGGTTGCGACGATGCATTAAACCCTCTAATAAAACTTACATCACGGCTATTTGTTTGAAAGGTATCTCGTATCGTTTGGTGAGATAGTCTGCTTGCTGTAGAAGAGAAGAGAAGAGAAGAGACGGGAATGTTATTATGTAGGTACAAGACCGATAAAATATTTTGTGGATAATTTAGGTTTTAAGATGAATACTACGGAAACACAACAAGCTGCGCCTTTAGAATTTACTGATAAAGCTGCACATAAGGTTCAGTTGCTGATTGATGAAGAAGGGAACAGTGAATTAAAACTGCGTGTTTTTGTCACTGGCGGTGGGTGCGCAGGGTTTCAATACGGCTTCACTTTCGATGAAATCGTTGCAGATGATGACGCCATAATTGATAATTCTGGCGTTAGTCTTATCGTCGATTCTATGAGTTACCAATATCTGGTTGGTGGCATTGTTGATTATTCTGAAGGACTTGAGGGTTCACGTTTTATTGTTGATAACCCGAATGCAGATACTACTTGTGGGTGTGGTTCTTCCTTTTCTATTTAGCCTTTGGTTTTTTCTATGCGCCTGTTTTTAAGGTTCGCAATATCGTTGCTATCTCAGCTTAAAAAAAATGGATCTATCTTATTTTGCTGGGTATTTCTTATTCCTTCTTTTGCCTTAGGTGCAGAGGCAGAACAGCCTGATTATGTTTTTTCAGCAGGG
>JAJRPK010000258.1 GCA_024280785.1 Gammaproteobacteria bacterium | reverse complement strand
TGATGCGAATCGGACCAAAACCCGCACGTTGACGATAATTAACATAGGCTTCAGTAAAACGTTCATCGCTAAGCAGTTTATCACTAACTAATTGATCAAGTGTATCTTCAATAAGATCATAGTCGCTAAACCGACGATGAAGCTTGCGAGAGATTTCGCGTCGACTATGCTCGCGTCTAGCCAGTAAATTCATCGCCGCCAGACGAACATCACGCGATGTGAGCGTACGTTCTTGTTCGTCTACAACAACGCCCCGCTCTATTACAGAGTGTGCGCTATCTAGATTTTTATCCAGCTTTTCATCTAGATTATTTAGCTCATCAAGATCAAACATGTCCGTAGTATATCGCTATAAAAGAGAAAACTAAGTCATCATATTTACTATTTAATAGTCTCTAATTCACCCTCTGGCTCAGCTACAGTTTCTTCGACCGGCTTAACCGGTGTCAACAAAGCTTCGCGGATCAAACCTTCGATCTCGTCAGCCATGACCTTATTACCCTCAAGGAACTTCGCTGCATTGGCCTTACCTTGGCCAATACGCTCACCTTTGTAACTGTACCAAGCACCAGCTTTATCAACTAAACCCTGCTTAACGCCGAGGTCGATGACCTCGCCCAAATGATGGATGCCTTTGCCATAAACAATTTGAAACTCGGTTTGTCTAAACGGTGGCGCTACCTTGTTTTTAACCACCTTAACCCGAGTTTCGTTACCAATGACTTCGTCTCCCTCTTTTACTGCGCCAATACGACGAATGTCCAAGCGAACAGAAGAGTAAAACTTTAAGGCATTGCCTCCGGTAGTCGTTTCGGGATTGCCAAACATAACGCCAATCTTCATGCGGATCTGGTTAATAAAAATGACCATGCAATTGGAGCGTTTGATGTTGCCGGTGATTTTTCTTAGTGCCTGTGACATCAATCTTGCTTGCAGACCAACGTGGTGATCGCCCATGTCACCTTCAATTTCAGCCTTGGGCGTTAGCGCCGCCACCGAATCAATAACGATGATATCGACGGCTCCCGAACGTACTAGCATGTCGGCAACTTCTAAGGCCTGCTCACCGTGGTCAGGCTGAGAGACCAAAAGCTCTTCGACATTGACTCCAAGTTTTTCAGCGTAACCAGGATCCAGCGCGTGCTCGGCATCGATAAAAGCCGCAGTGCCACCCGTCTTTGGACACTCGGCAATAACTTGCAATGTTAGCGTGGTTTTACCCGAAGATTCCGGACCGTAAATTTCGATCACTCTCCCCTTGGGCAAACCGCCAATGCCTAAAGCTATGTCCAGCCCCAATGAACCTGTGGAGATAACCGGCATCGCTTCCCTATGCTCGTCGCCCATTCGCATGATCGTGCCTTTGCCAAACTGGCGCTCGATTTGAGTCAATGCTGCATTTAAGGCTTTTTTTCGATTATCTTCCATTGGGAACCTCGGTATTAAAAATGAAAAGTAAGGATTGGTTTGGGCCTGCTTGGTTTGAAACTGCTTGGTTTGAAACTGCTTAGTTTGAAACTGCTTAGCTTTATCAAAAACTTCAACGCAGACCCGAGCGAAATTGAAATCGACAACCAAACCAACAATACTGTATATTTAAACAGTACTTCACAATTTTTGCAAGTCCCTCGTTAAAATTGTGAATTTATTAACATGCAAATGCAACTTGATATACTGAAGAGAGATTTTATCTATATTTTTCAATGACTTAATGACCTGCCATCAACTCAACATCAAAAATGATAATGTCAGCCTCTTTCATTACTTTAAAAAAATCATTCATAATTAAGCAATCGGTACCGGTTTTTCGGTACCGCAGGTATCGCTGGGCATCACTCCAAAAAAACTCGCATACAAAACCGGCACCACGCCCAGAGTCAAAATCGTCCCACCTAATAAACCAAAAATAATCGCGATTGCCATAGTCTCCCATAACTCACCGCCACCAAACCATAGCGGCAACATACCCAATAACGTCGTTAATGTGGTTAATACAATAGGCCGAAATCGTCGCTGCGCGGCAATGACAATCGCATCACCTGGAGCCAGTCCGTTGATATTTATTTCGAACTCGATTCTATCAATTAGCACAATCGCATTATTGATAACAATTCCCGACAATGAAATTACTCCCAGCAAGGTCACAAACCCAAAATAAGAATTTGTCAGCAATAAGCCAGCAACAACACCGATAAGACCAAGAGGAATCGTTAGAAGAATAATAGTGGTCTTTTTAACACAGTTAAACTGTGCCATTAATAAAAACACAATAATGGCAAACGCGATCGGTAACTTACTTCCTATAGACTCACTGGCCTCGGCAGATTTTTCTGCCTCACCACCTAATTCAAACGCGTAGGCTTGATATTCAGGCTTTTCAAACAATCCCTCTAACCACGGTTCTAACTGTTCGACGACTAGCACTGCATTACCACCCGTTTTTAGCTCAGACGATATAGTAATAGTGCGCTTGAGATTATAACGTTTAATTAGCGACGATTCCCACGCCAATATCGGCTTGGCCATTTCGTCAATACTCAAAGAACGATTGCCACTTTGTGAAAAGATATTCAGGCTAGTTGCTAGCGAAGCTTCATTATCCATAGTTCGCTCTGCCCGCAGCATAACCGGAATCAGGTCGTTACCCTCACGATACTCAGTGACCTATTTGCCGCTAAATGAAGTGTTTAACGATTTAGCTATATCAGTACTGGTTACCCCGACCCTTCTGGCAGCCGCTTCGTTAACCTTGATGACAATTTTCTTAACCTTGGCCCCCCAATCGTCTTTTATCGCAGTGGTTCCTGCCAAGGATTCAAGCTTGAGTTTAATTTTGTCCGACAGCTGATACAGTTTATCGATCGAATCACCACTGACTCGCACTTGAACCGGCTTATCTACAGCGGCACCGTTTTCAAATTTTCGCAGCGAAACAGAAACATCAGGATAGTTTTCAAACAAGTGGCTGCGCAATTGATTCATTAAGTTTTCAATCGGCTGGTCGGAAGTCGTGTTGAATAGAAAAAAAGCTGTATTGGGCGATGCGCGACCGCCGCTATGATTCATCACGATACGTGGCCCACCGGTGCCGATAAAAGTAGTGTAGTTAACAATCCCCTCATGTTGTTCCGAGGCCAATAAATTGGCATCAATATATTGCTCTAATTGCTCAACAATAAATTCCGTGTGTTCGATCGCCGTCGATGGTGGAAGATCAATTTCTAATTTAAATCTAGGGTCGTCACTCGGTGGAAAGAATATCGCCGGCACTAAGCCAAACGCCATCATCGAAACAACGAATATGGCTGCAACTCCACTTAAAGTGGCTATTCGATGACATAACATACTTTTTAAAGCCGCCGTGTAAATCTGATACACGCGCTCAGTAAACAAGTGGCTCTAACTTTTTTGCTTAACCTTTAAAAAAGTCACTGTCAATAATGGAATTAGCGTCAGCGAAACGACCCAAGAAAATAGTAAAGAAATCGACACGACTTTAAACAGTGGCGCTGTGTATTCTCCGGTTGTCGACTCGGCCAATGCAATCGGTAAAAAAGCTGCCGCAGTAGTTAATGATGACACCAGCAACGGCATTATAAGCTCAATTCCAGAACCAATTGCCGCCTCTTTGGGAGCGATCCTCTTTTCTCGCAATACCAAAATATTTTCTGTCATTACTATCGCATTATCGACCAACATGCCCAGAGCAATCATTAACCCTGCCAACGACACTTGATCGAGGCCGACATCCAATCCGTCCATTATCACGATGGTACCTAACACTGTCACCGGAATTAAGCTGGCGATAACAAACCCAATTCTAAAGCCGAAAAAGAGCACCATCACGGCACTGACAATTGCCACCGATCGCATTAAGTTAACACCAAAGCTAACGATAGTCTCTTGTACCAAATGTGGTTGAAATGCGGCTATTTCAAACTCAAAGCCCAATGGGATTTCTGCGCGATACCGATCCAATATTTTTGTGACCTGCTGTCCAAGCTGGATAATATTTCCACCTTCAACCATCGACACAGAGACTACCAGCCCCGAGTAACCACCAACGCGGACAATTTCTTTGGGCGGATCAATATAGCCTCGATAGACGCGGGCGATATTTTCTAAAGCAATCACTTGATTGGAGTCGGGCAGCGCAACCAAAGTACGTTGTAGCTCGTCGAGCGAATTAATATTACCGGTGGTTTCTATATTGGCTCGAACGGTACCCCTCTTAATTCTACCTCCCGGGATGATAATATTTTTTTGTTGCAAAATATCACCCAAATATTCTGGCGACAAACCGAGTTCAGTTAATTGGGCGCTGTTGTATTCAACAAAAATTCGTTCTTCTTGATCTCCATACAGTTCAACTTTTGCAACTAAGTCTATCTTTAACAGTTCATCTCGCAGCTCATCAGCTAATTGTTTTTGTTCAGCATAAGTAAAACCGTCATTGACTACGCCGATGGCAATGCCAAAAATATCACCTACCTCATCATCAACCACCGATGTCTCTACACCCGACGGAAGTTCACCTTGAATTTTATCGACCTTGGATTTTAATTTGTCCCAAATCGGCTGCAAGTCCTTGTAGCGGTCTTTTAAATTGACGGTGATGGTCGATATTCCCGTTTTCGACGTGCTAGTAATACTATAGATTTCAGGCATTTCCTGAATCACTTTTTCTAACGGATCTGTTAGCAACTGCTCTACACGATCAGGACTTGCACCTGCAAATAGTGTTGTTACCGTCGCTACCCTTATCGGAAAAGAAGGGTCTTGCGCGCGCGGCATACTTTTAAACGTCATCACCCCGGTAATGATTAACGCCAAGGTTAACAGTAGAGTGAGTTGATACTTTTCAATCGCTAGCTGAGTGATATTCATTGAGCTACCCGCGACCAGTGTAAGTAAATAATTTAACCTTGCGCCCATCCGTCAGGTAGCGCAATCCTGCGGTAATCACTCGATCGCCTTCTTTCACTCCACTTTTAAGAGATATGCCTTCGTCGGTAACTTGGCCAATTTCAACCGACACGCGTCGCGCCACCCCAACATGACCGGGCGGTACGCTGTTTTCGTCACTCTCATACAAGTATACAAAACGGCCGATAGAATCTTCACCTACGGAAGAAAAAGGCACGACAATAAATCCATCTAACTGATCCATTGAGACCTTCAATCTGACCTCGGCCGCCATTCCCACACGCAAGCGGTCGCCAGGTTCGGTGATTCGAATCACCACAGGAAAGGTTGAACGATTACCGACCGCTGCACCCACTTCGGAAACGATACCCTGATATTCCTCACCCTGATAAATATTTAGCCGAATCGTCACGCGGTCACCCACATAGATATCGCGAATAACATTTTCAGAGACATGGGTGAGCACCTCAAAATGATCGCCACAATTTAATGTCGCGATAATTTGCCCTGCATTGACATTTTCGCCCACCTCGGCCTCGAGATCTGATACCGTACAATCTTGTACGGGCACCGATAGATTTGCGTAAGTCAGCCGCTTTTTAGCTAATTCCACGCCCTTGCGATGTCGCTGTAGTGCAGCTTTACTGGTTAAGTTTTTTGTATCGGAAGACTCGTATTCCTTTTGCGACACGACACCCTTGGCGACTAATCCTTGCGTTCTTTCATATTGCAGTTTGGCATTCAGCGCCTCTGCCTGTGCTTCGAGTAATGCCGCTTTTTCCTGATCGAGTTGCAAAATTAAATCATTGTCGTTAATCGAAGCAATTAGCTGACCTTTACTCACTCGCTGTCCAAGCTCTACAGCGATCTCTTCAACAACGCCACCGACGCGAAAACTAAGTTTTGAAATCAAATCGGCCTGCACTGAACCATAATAAGATCGCCACATAAAACCCTCGCCCACTTTGGCAACAACGGTTCTCACTGGGCGTATTGGCTCGGGTTCGGTAGTTTCAGTCTTGGGAGTACAAGATGACAGTTGAAAACCCACCATCAACAAACAACCGAGAACATACCACCGGACAAAAAAAGGCTTAAAAGAGTAATGCATTGGCATAACAGCTCCGAAATTTACCCATTAACGACTTGCCGACAAGAAGCAAAGATTAGCCAGAAGTTTACTAAAATTATCAATTGAGACAAAGGCTATAATGGCAGCTATCGAGGCCGGTAGCTTGCCTAAGATGACGAAAAGAAAAATGACGGGGAGCCGTTATCTACTCTGCCCCATCAAAAAATTCTTTAAATCCGGAGGGTGCATGACGACCAATCACTATTGTTTCTAGCAAACCAAAGCCAGACTTGGCTTTTCCATCAACTGTCAACGTGGCCTTTACTCGCTGGTGCGTATGGATATGCGCGTAATCTAACGGATCAATTGTGTCAAGATCAAATTCTTCCCGCCCAATAAGCAATTCGCCTTTCCAAAAACCATGTCCCCACTCGGGATGGTTATATCCAATACCTAACATGTAGTGTGGCTTTCCAAAAGGGGCTAGAACAGTTTCGTATTCATTCCCCTCGCTATCGCCACAAGTTATAGTGCAGGCGCTTGCCAATCTGGTGCCCTTGTTCCAGCTCAGTTTATGACTCATCGTATTCATATCAATGATATTCGGATCGTCTCCCTTAGGGATATCGCTAGATTGCTTATAGAGAGGCACAAGCTCACAGCTTTCTTGGGTTGGATTGCCATCCCGGTCTTGAAACGTACCATAATGTAGCCACTGGTCTCCCAGTAAAACAGGCGACCAATACCAATACACACCCGGCTCACCGTTCATTAAACCCGGAGCTCCTCCCGCCGGTTCTCCCACAGGGCGAACCCCCCAAGACTTGTCACGCAGCGCCGTGGCATCCTCTATTTTATAGGTGACATCATCAATTTTTATCGTTCCGTTCCACTTGCCTGCTTGAGTAAAACGTGTGTTGTGCATAATTAAATGGTTACTATCGTACATAGTATTATGCGGTTCTTGATGTGGAATACTGCACGCGGTAAACGTTAAGTCACATTCAATATTGTGTTCATTTTTTTCGATTTTTATTTGTAGCGATCGCATTGGCTCTATGATTTTTAACGACATAGGACCAACTTCAGTTTCTATTCGATCGTCGGGTGCCCGACGAGAGCAGTGAAGTGCATACTGCTTGTTCCCTACCACCAAACTCAGATGACTGTCCATAACATGGCGATTGGGATACAAACCAAATCCCACTTCAAAAAAAATGTCACCTCCGTGATCAAAGCCCGACATCCAATGCCTCTCGTAGACATTGCGGTCACTTTGTGCCGGCACTGAAACGGCCTCTGCCGTTTGGTGAATCATGTAATCATCAAAAGACGTTATCACTGTATTTTTCCTCAAAAAAAAATCGATCTAACACTAATACCATTCTGTTAACCGATCAGCGCTTTGACTTCTAAAAACTCTTCGAGACCCCAGGAACCCCATTCTCGGCCGATACCTGATTGTTTATAACCGCCAAATGGCAAAGAGTAATCCCCAGAAGCCCCATTAATTTTTACTTGCCCCGCGCGCAATTGCCGGCCGACCTTACGCGCCCGCTCGGGGTCACCGGAACTCACGCTAGCCGCCAATCCATAAACGGTATCATTGGCTATTTTTATCGCATCAGCTTCGTCGTCATAAGGCAAAATACACAGCACAGGGCCAAAAATTTCTTCTCGCGCTACGGTCATGTCATTGTTAACATTACTGAATACCGTGGGCTGCACAAAACAACCTTTAGCTAGATCTGTTGGCCGTTCTACCCCACCAGTAATCAGTTTGGCGCCTTCGTCTATACCGACTTGAATCAGTTTTTTAACTTTATCGAACTGGACAGGGCTAGATAATGGTCCCACAGTAGTCTCAGGGTCCATCGGATCACCAAGTACAATTTGCTTGCACGCAGCTTTAGCCAGTTCTTCTACTTCGGCTAACTTGTCGCGAGGCACTAACATTCGCGACGGCGCGGTGCAAGTTTGCCCCGTGTTATGCATCATCATCAACACTCCCCCGGTTACCTGCGAGGGAAAATCGCAATCGTCTAACAACACATTGGCTGACTTACCACCCAGCTCTAACGCTAACCCTTTGATACCCTCTGCCGCAACGTGGCCGATAGCAATACCAGCACGAGTCGAACCGGTAAAAGAAATCATATCAATATCAGGATGAGCAGTCAGCGTAGCCCCTGCTTCGGCACCGCTACCGTCGATTAAATTAAACACGCCTTTAGGCAGCCCGGCCTCGGCAATAATCTCGGCAAAAACGTGGGCAGAAAATGGTGCAATTTCGCTGGGTTTTAACACCATCGTACAACCCGCCGCTAACGCCGGTGCTACTTTGCAGGCAATCTGGTTAACTGGCCAGTTCCAGGGGGTGATCAACGCGCAAACGCCTACACTTTCTCGAACAATACGGTTCATTTGACCTTGACTGTTCGGCACCTCTTGCTCGAACGGAAAGGCCTGAATAGCCTCGATCATGGTTACAAAATGTCCCAACCCGGCCTGCGCTTGCATTGGCTGAGATAATGTCGTGTACGGTGCGCCCATCTCTTCGGTAATGGCCATAGCTACGTCGTCAATACGTTTGCTGTAGGCTGTTACTATAGCCTGTAAAATTTCAACTCGCTCGGCCACCGTCGATATAGAATAAGAAGTAAATGCTGCTTTAGCAGATTCTACCGCTCGATTGACATCTTGTTCGTTTGCCAAAATAATTCTACCGGCTACTTCTTCGTTGGCCGGATTAATGACATCGCAAGATAAACTGGAAAACGGAGTCTTCCAGCTACCATTAATATAATGTTGATTATAATCTCTCATCACTCTCTCCTAACTAATTAATTTAGCATTACCTTCTGAGCAATCCGATAGACGATTCAACCGCTACTCAGAGTAAAGAAACAATTGGACTACGACGTCGGCCTATACCATATAGGAGACGACCAGGCTCGCTCTTGAATAATGGGACGATGTTCATCAGCGCAACAATCTTCAAAACCATTACTCACCGTAGAAGGGTCACTGCAATCCACTTTATTAGCCGCACACATTCTCTGACTCCAACGACAGGATGGATTTTCAATTACGCGAGAGTAATAATAAGCGGATTGTTGCGAATCAAATTCCGGGTCTTGCCAAACGGCACACAAACTACTAAAACCCGCGCCTGACACCTCACAGCTGTTGATATCGACCGACGCGCCATTATCGGGATCTCCCGCTACGTCGTAAACGCGCTGATGTTTTTGGCCGTCGCTATCGATCCAACCTTTAATCACTTGTATCCGTTGCAGCGGCATTCCCGGACTTGCGTCGGTACCGGCATCTTGCAGCGCCGATAACACAAAAGACGGTGCTTTACCGGAGGCATCCGTAGGCAACACTCCCCCCATCGGCACACCATCTTTGTAAGCGCGCCGGGATAAATCTTTTGAGTCGCACATATCTGCTGAGTAATCCCAGCCACCAAAAAATCGGGTAACAATTCTTGGACCGCTGGTCGCGTAAGTCTCTTTGCGTTGCATTGAGTCGAACAAAGAATCTCGTGAATTCTCTTCTGCCCAAATAACGGCTAAGCCGCCAGGGTTATACTTTAAGAAATCGGGTAAGCCTATGGGGATTTTTTTATTGGCCGGCACTCCCGCACCGCCGTGGCCCAAAAACACC
>JAJRPK010000257.1 GCA_024280785.1 Gammaproteobacteria bacterium | reverse complement strand
GGTCGAGCGAGCTAAAGTAACCAAGCTCGACCCCGGTGCTTCTATTTCTGAAGCTGACTTGTTTAAGCACCTTAAAAATCCTAAGCAAGCTAACCGCAATAAGTCAGCCGGAAAAAGCGGAAAAGAGGCTGCCGAAAAAGAAGAAATTCTTATTGATGACAACCAGCTTCACGAAGCCCTCACACTATTAAAAGGGCTAAATATTCTCGCTCGATAAAGTAACTGTAAATTGGCCTGTTTCGACAATAAAAAAGATTTCTGCTGTCCATGAAAACTTTAACTGCTATTTCCGCTAGATGTCTCGCTATAGCACTCATTTCTTGCGAAATCAGTGCTATGCCCGCTGATTCCCTGATTGTCGACGATTTGGCGATCATGATTGCACCCATTATTATCGTAACAACTCCGGCCCCATTATCGACGTCCCAATTACCCGCGACAAAACTACCGGCAACAAATCATATAGCGTTCAATGAAGATCGCTACAAAAAGCATTATGAAAATCTTCACCAAGCTGAAGTACAGCAAACCCAAGCTGCGTTGACAGCCAAGATAGTGCCGGCTTCGTCGGCTATAGCGGTAGCACCCGATATAGCGCTAGCGCCAGATTTAGTGCTAGCGTCTACTTTAGTGCCAACGCCTACTTTAGTACCTGCACCAAATTTAGTACCCGCACCAACAGCTGCGATAATTTCAACAACAACGCTAATAAAAACTTCAAAGATAAATTCGGCTAACCATCAATCGACGATTAATCCACCGTCAGCCGCTCCACTACTGGTAATTATTCTGGACGACATCGGCAACAATTTAGAGCGGGGTATGCGCGCTGTCGAACTTCCCGGTGCAATAACTTACGGTATTCTGCCGCACACTCCGCTGGCTCAAAAGTTGGCTTTTTACGCAACTCAACTCAACCCCGACAAAGAAATCATTATTCATATGCCGATGGAGGCAAACAGCCACAAGCGTTTGGGCCCCGGTGGATTAGAGCTGCAGCAACCTCGAGAGAGTTTTGTTGCCACGCTACAAAGCGCCATGCACGATATTCCTTTTGCCAAAGGCATGAGCAATCATATGGGCAGTAAACTGACCGCGACCTCCGACAGGATGCGCTGGTTAATGGTAGAACTGGAAAAATCTGATTTTTACTTTATCGATAGTAAAACCACTCGCCATAGCGTGGCGCTGGCAGAAGCGAATCAACAACGGGTCCCGTATCTGGCAAGAGATATCTTTTTAGACCACGACCCACACCCTAAAGCCATCGATCGCGCGTACAAAAAAGCGTTAAAATTAGCCGAGAGAACCGGCCTCGCGATCATTATTGCCCATCCTTACCCCACAACTCTCAACTATCTCGAACAGAAATTACCGGAGCTTGAACAAACAGCGATTCAGCTGGTCAATGCTAGTGAAGCGATGCACAGGCAGCACAAAAGGCCTCGGCAAGTCACTCTGAGTGAGCAGAAAATCACTAGAAATCAACAACTTGCTCTATAAAACTGCTCTGTGACTTGCGTTAAGGTGCCTTTGGCTATAATATTTGGCGAAATTTACATCTAAGCAGCGATTAAACGATTAGATGTGCAGGGATATACAGAGGTTTACACCTATGGAACAAAAAAACAGAGCAGGGGAATTTGGATCGGTTCCTCCCAGAAGCGATAGACTTTACTCGCTGAAAAATTTCTGGTTTTTCGCTACCCGCGAAGGTGCAGCCATGGGGCCCTTTGAAAGTCGCGTAGAAGCCGAAGACAGCTTGCTGGACTTTGTCGAATTTTTAGATCTAGCCAAGCCAAAAACTAAAAAGAAATTTTTAGCCTCTATGGATACCTAAATCAGGCGAGCACCTAAACCAGGTGAGCACCTAATCTAAACGGGCACCTTAGCTAAACGGGCACCTTAAGAAAATAGTCTACAGCCGCACCTCTATATCTTGCGCAGCCATATAAGCCTTGGCCTCGCCAATGGTGTATTCGCCAAAATGAAAAATGCTGGCCGCCAACACGGCGCTAGCGTGCCCTTTGCTAATCCCATCGACCAAGTGCTGTAAGTTGCCCACGCCACCCGACGCAATAACAGGAACAGCTACGGCGTCACTAACGGCTCGAGTTAAACCCAGATCAAAACCTTTTTTTACGCCGTCCTGATCCATACTGGTAAGAAGAATTTCTCCGGCACCGTAGTCGGTCATTTTAATAGCCCATTCAACGGCATCGATACCGGTAGGCTTGCGGCCACCATGAGTAAAAATTTCCCAGCGGGCCGGTTTATCGGCCGTGGCCGCTGCAACTTGTTTGGCATCTATCGCCACAACAATACATTGTGAACCAAAGCGCTCGGCCGCTTCTTTAACAAAGTCGGGGTTAAAAATTGCCGCCGTGTTAATACCTACTTTATCAGCGCCCGCGTTTAACATACTCCGAATATCCTCGCATTCACGGATACCCCCACCCACCGTTAACGGAATAAAAACCTCGCTGGCCATTTTCTCTACCGTTTTAACCGTGGTGTCTCGACCTTCGTGACTCGCTGTGATATCCAAAAAAGTGATTTCATCGGCGCCCTCCTCGTTATAGCGCCTAGCCACTTCTACCGGATCACCCGCATCACGAATATCAACAAACTGCACACCCTTAACCACTCGGCCATTCTCAACATCGAGACAAGGAATAATTCGTTTTGCTAAACCCATAATATTTTCTCTTTAAGCCTTGTCACGCTCTTATACTTTATCGCAGAAATCTTGAGCTTCGCGCACATCTAGTGTGCCTTCGTAAATTGCGCGACCAGTAACCGCTGCAAAGATACCTTGATCCGACACAGCTTGCAGCGCACGAATATCGTCCATGTTGGTTATCCCGCCAGAGGCAATGACCGGAATCGATGACGCGTGTGCCATCGTCAAGGTAGCATCGACATTAACACCCTGCATCATCCCGTCACGGCTAATATCGGTATAGACGATACTACTGACACCATCTTGCTCAAACCTCTTGGCTAACTCGGTGGCTTTTAAGCTAGACACTTCGGCCCAGCCATCGGTGGCAACCAAGCCGTCTTTGGCATCTAAGCCGACGATGATATGACCAGGAAATTGCTTGCAGGCACGGCTTATAAATTCGGGGTCTTTGACCGCCAAGGTACCTATAATTAAATAATTAACTCCCGCTTCTAGATAGGATTCAATCGTCTCTAACGATCGGATTCCGCCGCCAATTTGAATTGGCAAATCAGGATAGGCTTGAGCGATCGCGTTAACCACCCCGCCATTGATGGGCTTGCCACCGAAGGCGCCGTTTAAATCGACCAAATGTAATCGACGAGCACCGGCATCGACCCAGCGTCCAGCCATCGCAACCGGATCATCAGAAAAAACGGTCGAATCATCCATTAGGCCTTGCCGCAAACGAACACACTGGCCATCTTTTAAATCAATCGCTGGTATAATTAACATCTAGGAATAAAACCTTTTTAACTTACGAAAACACTGGGCTCGAGAAATGTCAGCATCGTAAAAAACTTAGCTAGCACCATCCCAATTAACAAAGTTTTCTAACAATTGCAAACCATCGGTATGACTTTTCTCGGGATGAAACTGTACCGCAAAAATATTATCTTTCGCCATCATCGCAACCAAATCAACACCGTAATTCGCACGACCCACCACCGAGCTGCAAGACGCCGCGGCAACAAAATAACTGTGGACAAAATAAAAACGTGCACCGCTGTCGATTTTGTTCCATAGCGGGTGATCACTAGTTTTTACTACTTGATTCCAACCCATGTGTGGAACCTTTAAGTCGGCGTGTTGCGGCCCTAGCACATCAGTAAAGCAAGTTACCTTATCGGGGAAAACGTTAAGGCAATCTACTCCGCCATTTTCGCTAGAGTGCTGCATTAAACCCTGCATTCCTACACAGATGGCCAATAACGGTTTAGTTTTTGCGACTTCGACAATCACTTGGTCGAGCCCACGCGAGCGAACCTCGGCAATGCAATCACGAATCGCCCCCACCCCGGGATAAACTACCCGCGTTGCATTTTTAATAATCTCGGGATCATCGCCAATCCAAATGTTGGCGTTAGGAGCAACGTGCTGCAGTGCCTTGGAGACAGAGTGTAGATTGCCCATGCCGTAGTCGATAACCGCTACATCAACGGATTTTGTCACGTCTCAAACTCTTAATAAGTGGATAAAAGCCCTAAGGTTTATTGCGTCTGGAATTGTCCGATGAAGGCGATTAGTCAAATGAAAGCGCCAAGCCCAAACACTAAGTACAAACGCAATATTAACTTCGGGATAAATGAATAATGGTTGGCCACTGTTGTGGATGCTAAAGTTATGGATAAAGTTATGGGCACTAAAACTATGAACGCTAAAATTACGACCGCTAAAGCTTGCCCTTGGTCGAAGGCATAACGCCCTCCATTCGCGGATCAAATTCTAACGCCATGCGCAGTGCTCGACCAAAAGCCTTGAATACTGTTTCAATCTGGTGGTGCGAATTTTCACCGCGCAAGCAATCAACATGCAAGGTCACCATGGCATGATTGGTGAACCCCTGAAAAAACTCGTGGAACAGATCAACATCAAAGTCACCAACCGATGAGCGAGTAAACGGCACGTGAAACTCTAGACCAGGACGCCCCGAAAGATCTAGCACCACTCGCGAGAGCGCTTCGTCCAACGGCACATAAGCGTGGCCGTATCGACGAAGGCCTTTTTTATCGCCCACCGCCTTGGTAAACGCTTGGCCCATAGTAATGCCAATATCTTCAACCGTGTGATGATCATCGATATGCAAATCGCCTTTGGCCTTGATATCGATATCGATTAGACCGTGGCGAGCAATTTGGTCGAGCATATGCTCTAAAAACGGGATCCCGGTATCAAACGAACTAACACCAGTGCCGTCGAGGTTAAGCTCGACGGTCATTTGAGTTTCTAGCGTGTCACGCGAGACTTTGGCTATACGCGCTGATTGAGTCATGGAGTTCTCTTTATCGTCTGTCAGTCATAACAATTATCTCAATAAGCCATCTTTTAAATTAGCTTATGAAACGGCCTCATGCCGCTGCCTTCATACATATCACTGCCTTCCATCATAGTATAGAAAAAGGCAGCGTTTTCCGCATCCAGCATCATCGCAAATTGTGCCAACAATTACTTAGCAGCGCCTTGTTTAGCCACAGCGGCCATCATCGCCTTAATTGCTTCGGGATCACCCAGATATTCGCTGCTAATGGGCTTGAGGTCTGCATCGAGTTGATAAACCAAAGGCACACCGGTGGGAATGTTAATGCCGGTGATGTCTTCGTCGCTGATATCGTTTAAGTATTTCACCAGCGCCCGCAGGCTATTGCCATGCGCCGCAATCAATACCCGCTTACCCGACAAGATCGTCGGCCGAACCACATCGTGCCAGTATGGCATCACCCGATCAATGGTCAGCGCCAAACTTTCGCCACGCGGCAATACTGCCCGGTCAATTGCCGCGTATCGAGGGTCGTTACCAGGAAAATACTCGCTGTCCAGCTCGACCATAGGAGGGGGGATATCAAAACTACGACGCCAGGTGTGAACCTGCTCGTCGCCATGCTCGGCCGCCGTTTCGGCCTTATTGAGCCCGGTCAAGCCACCGTAATGGCGCTCGTTTAATCGCCAGCTTCGTTCAACCGGTAAGTACAGTTGATCCATTTCATCAAGCAATAACCAAAGAGTACGAATAGCCCGCTTTAAAACCGAGGTATAGGTGATATCGAATTCAATACCCTTTTCTTTTAATAGCGTACCGGCATTTTTAGCCTGCGCGACTCCCGCTTCGGTTAAATCTACATCGTGCCAACCAGTAAACCGGTTTTGCTTGTTCCAGGTACTTTCACCGTGGCGAATCAACACCAGTTGATACATGCGTGCTTTCCTCTGTTGAGCTTACGAATCAACCATTGATTGTATCGTAAATTGACACAATAAAATTGTGCCAATTTACAGCTCCGGGACGGATTTAAACAATTTTTTCCTAGACCTGGAAAGGTTCGTTGTCGGTTACGTTAGCTACAACATTGTCGGCAACATCGCCAAGAGTGAAAAGACGGTATACACTCAACGTGAGTAAGGGGCCGCAGGAATTATTACCCCGACTACAGGTCAAACAAAGCTCATTTGACCTTATCACCTCGAAAGGGTTAACAGATAACTTACTAATAACGTTTAGGCCTCGAGTAAAACCCCCTTATGAGTCGACTCCCTCTTAAATTATTTGCATCACTAGCTGTCATTGTTATTGTC
>JAJRPK010000256.1 GCA_024280785.1 Gammaproteobacteria bacterium | reverse complement strand
TACGCGCCATGCCAACCACTGACACAACATCGCCACAAGTACGACAAGTGAAATAACCAGTCCCGTTTCGTGCATTGATTGTTTACCTAAATGATGTCAAAAAATAATTGAACGCTCAGTTTGCGTATCTTATCAGACCATCGAATCCACCGGATACTTCACTGGGCACTCCTCTGGACTTCCCTCTAGACACTCCTCTAAACGCTAGCAACACTAACAACAGCAACAACCTCCCACTCCAAATGGATTATTCATATAACCCTTACTTACTATAGATTTCCCCTATCATACACATCGGTTTAACAAGTTTTAAACATAACACGAACTCTGCGATAGTGGACTTATGCTTCAGTAGCGCCAACGCGAACCCAAACAAAAACCACCAGAGGATGCCCACGATGACTACAACCGATACTCGTAAAGAAGGACAAAACGTCCCGCAAGTGAGCTTTAGAGCCCGAAAGGATAATGACTGGTACGATTTTACCAGCGATGATATTTTCACCAACAAAACCGTTGTTCTATTTTCGTTGCCAGGTGCATTTACCCCAACCTGTTCTTCGAGTCACCTTCCTCGTTACGATCGGCTCGCTCCTGTATTTAAGCAGCACGGCGTCGACGAAATAGTCTGCCTCTCGGTCAACGATGGATTTACTATGGCGGCCTGGCAAGCAGACCAAAAGACCAAAAATATTCGCTTTATACCCGATGGAAATGGCGAATTTACCGACGGTATGGGGATGCTGGTCGATAAAAGTGACTTAGGATTTGGCAAGCGTTCATGGCGCTATTCTATGTTGGTCAAAAATGGCGTGGTAGAAAAAATGTTTGTCGAAGCCGACGTCCCTGGCGACCCTTTTGAAGTGTCGGATGCCGATACCATGCTAAATTACTTGGCTCCCAATGCTGAAATACCGTCATCCATCACGATTATCAGCAAACCCGGCTGCCCTCACTGCCAGCGCGCCAAGCAATTATTGACGGACAAATCACTGGCTTATGAGGAAATTACCCTGGGCACTGCGGGCATTAGCAGCCTTTCGCTAACCGCTCTTACTGGCCACAGTACCGTACCGCAGATTTTCATCGACGGTGAGCTGGTTGGCAGTGCCGACGAGCTTGAACAGTACTTCTCTGCCTAGAGTCGCCCGCTTTCGGCTTAACCGGATTAAATAAGTAAATATCCGTCCACTATCCTTTATACTGGAGGCCGCAATATAGGTCTGCTAATTTTGAGCCGACCCCTACATCGGGCTCTGAATTCACGCCATGACAACTGCTAAAATACTACGCAAAGGACTGCTTATTTTACTATTACTCATAGTAGCTCTACTGCTAATCGTTTTAACCAGTCTTTCCTATACTGTTCCAGCGTTTGCCAAAAAATATTTAGCCGGCCACAATATTGAATTAGAGATAGAAGAACTAAATATCCAGCTTCGACATGGAGAAGTAACGCTGACCAATCTATCGGTGGGCGATATCGACAGCGATCAACGAGTTACCATAAAAAATCTCCATCTAAAGGTAGATCTGGTTGATCTGGCACGCAACAAGGCCATCCATGTACTGAGCCTCAATGTCGACAATACGACGGTCCCTATCACTCGCATCGAAGACAAATCATTTTTGGTCGCTGGGATTAACCTCGATCGATTTGCTGGCACAGATGGCGATCAAACTACCGATGCTGAATTAGTCGAAAACTCCTCCATGTCTTTTTCCTGGGGTTCAATTCAGCTTAGCGAACTGAGCTTGTTATATTCACAGTACAGATCATCAACAAAAGACTTTAGTCCACAGTTGCCATTGACCCTTCACTCTATTTCTGTCGGGACGCTCAATTCACTGGACCCTAAAACACCCACCCCCACGCAGGCGAAAATATCTCTAGCCGATATCCATTTAATTTTTGCCGGTGACGTTGCTCCTTTGGCTAACGGCACCCCCGGGCACGTATCGGCCAAACTCACCAACCTCGATATTAACAAGCTCATTACCATTGCCGATAAAATGGAAATAACTATTCCCCCCGAAGCACAAAATGCCGAGGGCTTAATTAGCTATCAAGGCGGAATCGATTGGTGGCTGAGTGACAACAGAACGTTTATCAAGCTAAATGACTCTGAATTAACCGCCACCAAACTGTTCGCCGACTTAAGCGCTAACAAACAAAGCAATCAACCCTCGCAAACACTGACCGGCGATATCCGGCTTAACGCCGAAAAAATCGAGCTTAGCTTAGGCAGCCCTATGCGCATTGTGTTAACTGAGGTCGAATCACAACAAAGCCAACTTAGCTATGTCGACGACTCACTATCTCCTGCCACTAAAATCGAACTCACGGAAATTGATTTTATTCTCGATAGATTAACTACCGCCAAGCCTGAACAAAAATCAAAACTTGTTTTTCACAGCAAAATTGGCCGCTTCGGGCTAATTAATGGCAACGCCGATATCAGCCTCCTCAATCCAAAATCCAGCGGCCTTGTCGCCATCAATGGCGAACAAATTCGACTGTCAGATTTTAGCGGCTTGAGCAATGAAGCCATTAACAAACGCATTGACAAAGGCGCTCTCGATTTCGACTTTAAAGCCGACATTGCCAACGGTATCATCGACAGTAAAATAGAATTAGAGGCTCATCAATTAACCCTAAGCAACTCCTCTGCATCCGATCAGGCCAGCCAGTTTGAAACTTCATTAGGGATGCCTATCAATACTGTACTCAATCTGCTGAGAGATAAAGATGACTCGATTCGCTTGAAAATCCCGATTAAGGGCCCATTAGACCAACCAGAAATTAATATTAATCACATTATCAATAAAGCTATCTTCAAAACGGTTCAAACGGCGGTACTCGCTCAAGTCGGCCCACTTATGCTGTTATCAGCATTGGATACGGTAAAAACATTGGCCGACGCTACCAAGCTAAAACCTGTACTCTTTGAGTCCATGCAACAACAGCTGTCCGACGATGAACTAAAAAACCTCGACAGACTCGCCGACTTCCTGCTCAAACGAGACAAACTAATTCTCAATGTCTGCGGTGTAGCGGCGAGCGCAGAGATCAACAATGTAAACTCTAGTATTCCTCAAGGCCCCGAGTCAGAACAACTGATTCTTCTCGCAGAGTCGCGTGCTACTTTTGCAAAAAATTATTTAATCGAAAAAAATATTAGTGGTAAACGGTTAGTTCTCTGTGCAGCAAAAATTGACTTTAAAACTGAAGCCCACCCAAGAGTCGATTTTTCTTTATAATCGATCAACATAACGCTCTTGAGCACAAACTTAGCCTCGAACATCGTTAGCTAAATATCTACCCAACAAGACCTATCAGGTAAATTCAATGACAAGTACCGAGCAGCTTTTTAACCGAGCCCAGCAATCGATCCCAGGCGGAGTAAACTCTCCAGTACTAGCCTTTAAAGCTGTAGGAGGCACGCCTTTATTTATTCAGTCAGCCAGCGGTCCCTACATTGTAGACACTAATAACAAACGCTATATAGATTACGTCCAGTCTTGGGGGCCAATGTTACTGGGCCATGCCCACCCTGAAGTTATCGAGGCCGTCAAACAAAACCTCAACAACGGCCTAAGTTTTGGCGCACCCACAGAAATAGAGACCACACTCGCCGAAAAGATTAAATCGTTATTACCGAGCATCGACTTAATTCGCATGGTCAGCTCGGGAACAGAAGCGACCATGAGCGCAATTCGTTTGGCTAGAGGTTTCACCAGCAGAGATAAGATTGTTAAATTTGAGGGCTGCTATCACGGCCACTCAGATTCACTGTTAGTAAAAGCAGGATCTGGCGCCTTAACCTTTGGGGTGCCCAGCTCGGCGGGCGTTCCCGACTCATTAGCCCAGCACACGCTAACGCTTTGCTATAACGATATCGACCAAGTTAAAGAAGTGTTTGCCGATCAGGGCGATAGCATCGCTTGTATTATTGTCGAACCCGTTGCCGGTAACATGAATTGTATTCCACCGGTCGATGGGTTTTTAGAAACTTTACGCGAAGTTTGCGACCAATCAAATACTGTTTTGATTTTTGACGAAGTAATGACAGGCTTTAGGGTCGGCCTGCATGGTGCGCAAGGACATTACAACGTACAACCCGACCTCACCACTTTAGGAAAAGTTATTGGTGGCGGCATGCCGGTCGGCGCTTTTGGCGGTAAACGCGACATTATGGAGCAACTAGCCCCACTTGGCCCTGTCTATCAGGCGGGAACCTTATCGGGAAACCCCATAGCGATGATCGCTGGATTAACGACCTTAGAGTTGATTTCTCAAGACGGTTTTTATCAGCCCATCTTTAACGCTACCAAAACATTGACTACTGGCTTACAAGACCTGGCTAATCAACACGGCATTCCGCTTACCACTAATCACGTCGGCAGCATGTTCGGATTATTTTTTACCGACGATACCGTTGTCAACCGCTACCAACAGGTCATGAACAGCGACACGGATCGCTTTAATCGGTTTTTCCACGCCATGCTCGACAACGGTGTTTATTTAGCACCGGCTAGTTTTGAGGCAGGCTTTGTCTCCGCCGCACATAGTGATGAGGTTATTTCTGCAACGCTAGTAGCTGTCGATAAAGTGTTTCAAAATTTGTAACCCCAAACGAGTAGGGGGTTAGCTTTGTCCAATTTGAATGTCATCATCAACCCTACGGTCCTGTCGAACAAGTGGCGTTTGCCCGCTTGGAATCTACTGTCGACCCTGCTAGCAAGCAGGCAAACTCTACTTGTTCTCTTGTTAAACGACCGTAATCTAAAATTTCGCTTAACGGCGCGCGATGCTATAGCTTATCGCTGCGTACCTGTTTAGCATCTGCCATGACTTTTTTGTGACCCGAGTAATTCAATGCGCGATATAATTGCAAATCAACTGCTACGCTGGCGCTATATTTTAAGCTTTTTGCTGTTGGCTATTGCCACTTGGCTAACCACCTCGATGGGTGAATTTGGCTTTAACGCCGATTTTCGAATTTTCTTTGACGACGACGATCCGCTATTGGTTTCTTACGAATCAATGGAGAAAGAATTCACCCAATCCTATACCCAAATCTTTATTCTCGAAACACAAAACGGCGATCTGTACACGCCAGCCAGACTCGATGCCATTTCTTCACTCAATGAAAAAGCGTGGCGTCTACCGCATGTTAGCCGCGTTATTTCGGTAGCCAACCACCAATACACTTATGCCGAGGGTGATAATTTGTGGGTCGAAGACTTACTCGACGAGCCGCTCAGCTATTCTTCTGATTCAATTTCCCATGTTAAGAACGTTGTACTCAATGAACCCGAATTAGTCGGACGAGTAATAAATAATAAAGGAAGCATTGCGCTGGTTGTCGTCTATCTCGACATCGACGATAGCCAGCAGGATGACAAACCAAAAATTATGGCCGCCAGCCGAAAGCTGGCTAATGAATTTGAAGAAAAGCACCCTGATATTCGTGTTCAAATTGCCGGTCAGTTGGCTATTGATGCCAGTATTGTCGAAATTGCAGAACGCGATGCTATCGAGGTAGAGGCGGTTATGTTTCTATGCTTGCTAGTCTTGCTTGCATTTTTTCTACGTTCTATTGCAGCCGTATTTGCCGGTCTAGTCATCATGCTAGCCAGCGTCTCGGCGGCGACCGGATTTTTAGGCTTGGTCTATGGCGAGTTTAACGGGATTAATTTAAGTACCCCCTACATCGTTTACATGATGGCAATTCTCGATTGCGTACATATTATCTCCGCGTACTTTAGCCGGCTAAATCAAGGCATGAATAAACGCAATGCAATGCACGAAAGTCTCGCTAAAAACCTTGAGGCTTTATTGATTACCAGTCTCACTACGGCCGTTGGTTTTTTAGCAATGAACTTTGCTGACGCCCCTCCATTAAGAGAGTTTGGCAACGCTACTGCGTTTGGGGTGATGTTCGCATTTCTTTGCTCGATCACAATACTGCCTTCCATCATGCTAATGCTACCCACAAAAAAAGTGGCCAAGCCCCCCGTTGCCGGTTTAGTAACGCTGTCTCAAAACTGGTTCAAAAAGTATTCCAAATGGTATTTACCTGCCGGTTGGCTAGTTATCGCAATAATGATTCCAGCCGCCTTGCTCAATAGCCCAAACAATCATTCTTTAGCCGCATTTCATAAAGACGCTCCCGTACGCCTTGCCACAGAATTTTTAGACCGTGAAATGTCTGGCTCTGACCTAGTCGACTTTTTGCTTCGAGCCGAAGGAGCCGGTGATATCGTCGAGCCGGAGTTTTTGCGATCGGTCGACGAATTCGTTCGCTGGTTAGAAGATCAACCTGAAGTCTTTAAAGTCAGCGGCTTTCACAACGTCGTTAAGCGATTGAATAAATCCATGAATGGTGACGACCCTGAATACTATCGTATTCCCGACGACCGGCGATCCGTCGCTGAATATTTGCTGGTGTATGAATCCAGCGTACCTGAAGAGCTCGACTTGCAAGATAGTGTCAACATTGATAGAAGTGCTCTGCGTATTACCGCGATGCTACCGATGCTAAGCAGTGTTGATTTACTGGCATTCAACCAACGCGCGCTCGATCATCTTAAAACACTACAACCCGGTATTACAGCCTTTGAGTCGTCCAGCCCGCCATTAATGATGGCTTACGTCGCCCAATCAAATATTATGAGTATGTTAGGCGGCTGTTTATTTGTCGCTGGTTTTGTCTGTATCAGCATGATCATTTCATTTCGTTCCATCCGCCTTGGTATGCTCTGCATGATCCCCAATTTGCTTCCCGCCATTGTCGCCTTTGGCGTTTGTGGCTTGGTGGTTGGCGAGATCGATTTGGGTAGCGCTATGATTTTTAGTATGACTCTGGGCATTGTTGTCGATGACACCATTCACTTCGTCGTAAGTTATCGACGACTACGATTAGAAGAGGGGCTGTCGCCAGAGCTTGCCGTTCACGAAACCTATTCTTTGGTCGGCCGAGCCATCATCATTACCAGTTTGGTGCTATGTATCGGCTATATGCTGCCCATATTTACCGCCGAGCTCAGAATGAATGTACAAATGTACGCCCTAACGGTTGTTTGTATTGGCACAGCAATGATCGCCGATTTGTTTTTTCTTCCCGCGTTACTAATTAAAACGGATAAGGTTTAGTTTTGTTAACCTCCGTCTCCAGAACTGACTCTCACCATAAAATGCAAAAGGCGCGGCGTCAGCCTATTCGGCGGCGTACCATATTATTGTTCACAAAATTTTTTTTAATCACATCAATCATCCCTCTAATTACCGCAGCGCAAGATGATTCCATCAGTAACGATTTACCAACAGCGAGCCAACCAAATTTTAGCAAGCGGAAAGTGCTTGATCCGGAAGTTAGCATTCGCCAAGAATTAGCTTTTGAGTTCCGTCAATTTGCTCAGCCTTCGCCAATAGCAGACCATAATCAAGACGGTACGGTTAGTTGGCAGGGACGATATTCCCACAGCTGGTTCGATAATAGAGGCCGCGTTAAGAACAATATAACTATCGTGCCATTCGCCCGTTATAACTCGACCGACTCGGAGCGTTCGCGATTTGATCTACAATCGCTTAGCTGGTCACATGTCAATGGCAATTGGGAAACACGAAGCGGTATAAGAACCGTATCATGGCGAACGAGTGAAGCTATCCATCTCGTCGACGTTATTAATCAAACCGATTTAACCGGAGATGTCGACGGTGAAGACAAACTAGGTCAACCCATGATTAATGTGTTATGGGGGAACTCCATCGTTAGTATTGAACTGTTTATTTTACCGGGGTTCCGCGAACGCATTTTCCCGGGGGATGATGCGCGTTTGCGTGGCCCCGTGCCCATTTCCAGCAAACAGGCGAATTACGAATCGGGCGCAGGAAGACTGCGCACCGATGTCGCCGTTAAAAGTACGTTTTTTATGGGCAATTGGGAGCTTGCCCTAAGCCATTTTTCTGGGACATCTCGCGAACCGATATTGCTGTTTGAAAATAATCAATTGGTGCCTTACTACCCTGTAATCGAGCAATCGGGACTAGAAATACAATTTGCCGCCGGTGACTGGCTTTGGAAGCTAGAAAGTATTTCTCGCGGCGGGTTTGACGATCCTGGTTCCGGCATATCTGGTTCCGGCAATCTTGGCTACGGTAACAGTTTGACGAGAATAGCGGATAATACCCGCCCTGATCGCTATGAAGCTGTTTCTGCTGGGTTTGAATTTACTTGGTCTGGATTGGGTGAAACCGGTTTTGATTTAGGCATACTATCCGAATACCTGTGGGACGCGAGAAGAGATGAGGTCTTTGCCAATGATATTTTTGTCGGCATACGTTTGGGCCTCAACGATATTCAAGGCACAGAACTACTGGTGGGCAGCATTGCCGATTTAAACCATGAAGAATATTTGAGTTTTATCGAGTTCAGTCGCCGGATAGGTGACAGTGGAAGAATTGATTTAACCGCGCGTTTTTTTGACGCTGCCGGGAATCTGGCAAACCGTCAAAGAGATACCGATTTATTTGTATTGCACGATGATGACTACTTGTCATTATCCTATAGCCATTATTTTTAACTCATTTTATTGGGCTGATATATTCAGCCTGAAAATTAACTATACGGACAAGCTACTATGATTAAGATCTCTCGATGCCTGTTATTCGTCTCTGTCCTAACATCCCTGATATCGATAAGCTACGTAGTGGCCAACCAACATGAAACACTGGCTGAAGATCAATCTAAAAATAAAGCCTATCGGATTATGTTAGAGGCCGAGCGCCGGGATCAGGGCTGGGTAGACAGTAAAGCTAACATGCAAATGCAGATTCGTCGTGGAGATGGCCGAGAAGTTGTCCGTGAGGTAAGAATACAATCGCTAGAGGGTGACGATGGCCGCGATAAAGGTCTAATGATTTTTGATAAACCCCTGGATGTTCGCGGTACGGTTTTCCTAACTCATAGTTTACCCTTAGAGTCCGACCTTCAGTGGATTTACCTTCCCTCTCGATCACAGGTAAAACGCATTAGTTCAAAACGTCAAACGGGACGTTTTATGGGTAGCGAATTTACTTTTGAAGACATGTCTTCCTTTTCATTGGAAAAAAACAACTACCAATATCTGGGCGAAACTTCTTGTGGCGAACCGCTGCAAGACTGCCATATCATAGAAGTGAAGTCCAAAGACAAATACTCCGGCTACGAAAAGACCGTGAGCTATATCGATAAAACTGAATTAAGGAGCTGGAAAACTGAACTCTATAGTAAAAGAACCGGCTTACTTAGCAAGACCCTAACTGTCTCGGACTATCAGCTTTATTTAGGTCAATACTGGCGCCCCAGCGAATTGACCATGAAAAATGAAAAAACCGGTGCCACCACCACGCTAAAATGGATAAATCAAACGTTTGGAATCGGGCTTGACGCTGCCGAGTTTCGCAAAAGCTCACTGGAACGACGCCAGTAACTTACATGTCAGTTAGTTACCCAATTAAAGACTACCTGACACGAAGTCGTACAGGCTAAAATAACGGATCGTTTACCCTCACCACATTTCTAAGGAAAAAAACAATGGGAACTTACGCAATGACCGGTGGGGCAACCGGAATTGGCAACGCCATCAAGCAACAATTGCGCGACCAAGGCCACCAAGTCATCGTGGTTGATATTAAGGACGCCGATATCATCGCCGACCTATCAACGGATGATGGTCGCCAAGCCGCTATCGACGGCATCATTGCTGCCGCACCCGATGGGTTGGACGGGTTTATTCCCTGTGCCGGTGTTGGCCCTCAAGTGTCGCCACCATCGCTGGTTGCCAAAATCAACCTTTTTGGCACACTGGCTGTCACCAAAGGACTACGAGCTTTGGTGGCAAAAAAGAGTGGTGCCATTGTATTAATTTCTTCTAACTCAGCACCAATGGGATACGACAAAGAAGTTACAGATTTGATGCTCGCAGACGAAGAAGTCTCTGTCTGCGCCAAACTCGATGAAATAGGCGATGGGCAACTCGCTTATGGCGGCGGAAAATTTGCATTGAGCTGTTGGCTAAGAGCCGAGTCCACTG
>JAJRPK010000255.1 GCA_024280785.1 Gammaproteobacteria bacterium | reverse complement strand
TAGCTGATTAGTAAACAGCCGCTCTATCGCGTTGCCGCCATAATCTCCGGGTGGTAAGGAAATACTATGAATAATGAGTAAATTGACAGCCATACCCGCCGGTCTGCTGTCGAAATTGGGAGATGAAATTTGTCGGGCAGCCGTCAACAGTCCTCGCTCTATCCGAAGCCTGAGATCGGTCTCTTGAGAGAATGTATTTGTCGACAAGAAGGCGCCACTCGATTCAAGTAATTTATCGTATTCTACTCAATCAACGTCATCATAGCGCGTTGAATCACGGGCAAAAACTGTGTATTTTGGAACAATAAGAAGATGGGTGCCAAACTCGACGAGCGGCAATGAAGATGTGGCACTCTAAGCCGTTAGTTAAGCTGTCGCCCCCGGTCGCGCTTGACGTAAACTATCAATAACCGTTGACAACGCTTTATCGAATAATTGAGCATCTTCAATCAGCAGCATAGACTCATCGGCAAGACTAATTGCGATTTCATCCACATTATACTGTGCAACTTTAGCTCCTAATCGATCAACAAAAATACGCTTACCGCTGCTTGGTAGTACCGCAACCAAACGACAACGTTTCTTTTTATCTCCGCTTACTAGCTCTACCCACTGCCCTACGGATAACGATTCGGCTCTAGCTAGAAACGGACTTCTCTTGAGGATTTCTGCTTCAGCTTCTACTGAGTATTTTTCGCCATCAATAATATCGGCAACGTCTAGCACTGGAATCTCTGAATCTGCTCCTTCCTCATTAATTAAATTTTTATTAAATAACCCATCAGTATATTGATCTCCATCAGAAGCCGCGATTTCCGTCATTTCAATTTCAATCACGTCAACTTCAGTCACTTCTGCGTGGGTGACATCTATCTCATCAGCTATATCATGGCTAGCTTTTTCAGCATCAGTTACTGTGTTAGTTTTGTTGAGTTCACTTTTGTCATTCGGTGTACTCGGTGGCTCGAATGTTGGCGCTTTTCGCTGCATTGCCTCCATATGCAATTTTTCCAACCGGGAAAAGAACTTTCCTGATGCTTTAGGATCGTAGTTAACTGCAATCAACTCTTCACTTAACACCTTTAATAACGCTGGAATACGACGCATAATTTCAACACGGTCTGAAACAACGCGTTCCGAAGCCACCGTCCAAACCAGATTATCCATCGCAGTGACAGCAGACTGCCATTCGTCACTATCAACGCCTTTTTTCAAAAACGTTAGAAATAGAACGTTTGTCCATGCCGTCGACAGAAAGTCTCGCACAAAATCAGCCAAACCTTCTGTGCTTAACCTTGATCCCACTAGAGAACCCACGTGATTACGAGCATTTTCTGACTGATCTTGACCCGCCGCTGCCTCAATAGTTCTTTTATCTCGCAAATCGACTCGCTTTTTCTCGTTCGAGACAAAAGAAATAAAGTCAGCCAGCACTTCACCAAAGACCGCTGCATCATCAACAAATTCGTCGTTGATACGATCGACAGCATCACAAACACTTTGGTAAAGAGAATCTTTTTCAAAGTTAGTATCGGCCTGCCAACCTAAGCAGGCGTTCGTCATTTCATTCAATAAACGACGAGCGGGATGACCGCCTTCGGCAAAAAAGTCGGGGCCTTGCATAGCCACTTTAATAATTGGAATCTGCAATCGACTTAACTGTGCTTTAATAAGATCCGCTAAACTGCGATCCTCAAGAACAAAATGGAACAGCATTGAAACGAGGTTTATCGCGTCATGTTCATGTTGCCCTATCGAATGGTCACCACCTTCCGCAACAGCAGCTAGCGATTGTTGCAAGCCTTTTGTTAGGTGGTCTGGCATTAGGATGTTCGCTGGATTTGCCAATGCACTACTACCGGAACGACTACCGAAAGGCTGATCGAAACCTGCCAAACGCTGAGGTTCTTGCTGCAGCGTTGTCAGTAACTGTAAGAGTAGCTCATGGCCAATAGCGGGCTTGGCACTAACCGGTAAATGGTTAACCGCAAAAGGAAAAGAATGGGATGTCGAACCAACGGGGGGTGACGATCCCGCTGAGTTATACTGCTGTAATAGATGAAAAATCTCTTGTTCGTAAGCTTGAGAGTTCTGCCAGCTTTCGCCAATAACATTTGACGCCAAAGCGTCGCCGCCCTTAATGGCTGTATTAGAGCTGACTGTACTAGAGTTGAGTGTGTTAGAAGTAAAATGTCCGCGTGCCGCTGGCCGAGCAGATCGACCGCTCATTCTCTCTAAATCAGGTAGGATTCCATGAGCAATAAGTTGCTCATTGGATTGCATGTACATTTTATCAAGCTGTTCAACAAGGTGAATATCGAACAACTTGAACACGACCAAACGCGCTTTAATATCTACATTTAATAATCTACAAGCTTCACCAAAAATATCGCACAATCTTTGCGGCCCCAAAGGGTTGTTGGTGCGGTCGATGTCAACCTCTGTCAGATGTGCAATTCGCGCTGCTAGTGCCGCCAGCGGAATCTCCCACCTTTTTTCTGCTTTCGCTACCATAGCGTCAACGGCAACCATTTCTTCGACAAAGTCATCCGTCATTAATGACAGCTCATCGATCGTACAATTTTTTTCAGATTGGCTGCTACTCGCCGAATCTTGACGCGCACTTGCCCCTGATGCTGCTGAACTGTCGGAAAACAGCGAGATAAAGCCTTGGCTGTAGGCCCCTGCAAATTGAGATTCTATATCGAGCCGCTTTAATCTCACCTCTCGCATTGACTCAAAAAATATGTTCTGTTCGCTATTACTAACTGATTTCTCGGCTAAATCAAACAGAGCATCGTCAATTTTATCAAACAATGTCTGCATGCTTTTCATCAGGTTACGCAAAGAC